>JAICGL010000111.1 GCA_025923175.1 Acidimicrobiia bacterium | reverse complement strand
CGCCAGATGCCACGTCATGCGCCGAGGGTAACCATTCGCATAGAGTCGCGTCATGCAACCGACACAGACGATGGACGGCATCCTCGCCGCGCTGGCGGACCAGGTCGACGAACTCGACAGGCTGGTGCGCGATCTCGACGAGGCGGGCTTGGGGCTGCCGTCCCGCTGCCCGGGCTGGTCCATCTCCGACGTCCTCCTTCATGTGGCCCAGACCAACGAGATGACCGTAGCCAGCGTCGAGGGGCGGTTCACCGAGGAGGCTGCGGCGTTCGGGAACCGGGCCGGCAGTGTGCCGCCGGGGTCGGACGTCAACGACCTGGCGGGGCTGGCAGTCGCCGCCGAACGGGGCCGGTCCGGGAAAGAGGTCTACGACCGGTGGAGGGCGTCGAGCACGGCACAGGCCGCGGCGCTCGGTGCTTGCGAAGCCGGCACCCGGCTGCCGTGGGTTGCCGGCGATCTGGCTGCGATCACCCTGGCCACCACCCGGCTGGCCGAGACCTGGATCCACACCGGCGACGTCGCCGGCGGCCTCGACCGCGATGTGACATCGTCAGCCGCCCGCCTCCAGCCCATCGCCCGGCTGGCCTGGCGGACGCTCCCCTACGCCTTCTCCAGCGCGGGAAAGGTCATGGCGGGCCCGGTCGCGCTCCAGCTCACGGCTCCCGACGGCGCGGTCTGGGAGTTCGCCTCCGATGAGCCGGCTGCCACGACCGTCTCGGGCCCGGCCCTCGACTTCTGCCTGGTCGCCGCCCGCCGCGTTCCGCCGTCCGAAACGGCGCTCGTCGCGACCGGCCCCGACGGCGCCGATGTGCTGGACCTCGTTCGGACGTTCGCCTGACGCGTCAGAGGGTGATCGTCGATGCGGTGGTGATGGGAATGAAAGGCGTCGTCGTCACGGTGACGCCTTCGGGCCGATGGAGGCGAATGGCGTAGCGGCGGCCGCCGGGCTGTCCGGCGTAGCCGCCGGCGGCGGCGCCGATGGTCAACTGCACGTCGCTGCCGGAAGCGTCAACGGTGAAGGTCTGCTCGCTGTATTCGCCATCGGCGTAGCGGCGGGTCACGCCGTCGTCTTCGTAAAGGGTGAAGGTGCTGTGGCCGTCGGGGTAGACGTCGAGGTCGAGTTGGCCGCTGTCACGCGTCGCCCATGACAGCGTTCCTTCCGGCCACATGGGGATGATCGAGCCGCCTTTGATGAACAGCGGCAGGCGATCGAAGGGCGCGGGGTGGTCGTGGAGGCGGACAGGACCGCGGAATCGCTCGCCGGTCCAGTATTCGGTCCACGTCCCGGCCGGCAGGTAGATGCCGTCGCGCACGTCCTGGTCGTCGTAGACCGGGGCGACGAGGAACGCGTCACCGGCGAGGAACTCGTACTTGGCTTCTTCCCGCAGGGTGGCGGGATCGTCGGGATACTCCAGCCAGAGAGGTCGCACCATGCCGACACCGGTGCGGTTCGCCTGCGCGCAGTAGGTGTAGAAGTACGGGAGGAGCCGCTCCCGTAGCTGGATGTAGCGCCGGTTGATCGATGTGTACGGCTCACCGCGGCACCACGGTTGCTTGTCCGTGTCGGCCCAGCCGTCCATCGTCATGGCGATGGGCAGGAACATCTTCCACTGCAGGTCGCGGGTGTAGGTCGCGGCGCTCCCGGTGTAGATGCCGTCGACGTCGCCGGTGGTATAGGCCTGGCCCGACATGGTGGCGCCGGCGTAGGTCGGGATCTGCCAGCGGATGTACTCCCAGCTGCCCTCCTGGTCGCCGCTCCAGTGCACGGCGTAACGCTGCGAGCCGGCCCAGCCCTCCGGGGTCCACACGAATCCCCGGCCGTCGCAGTTGTCTTCGATTCCCTCGAAGGCCTGGCGGCAGGCGTCGAGCGCGAACCGGTAGCCGGGGCCGACCCAGGCAACGTCGAGCTTGCGGACCCGGGCACCGGTGCGGACCTCCTTGGCCTGGTCGGCCAGACCGGTGGAGGTCCACAGCCCAAGGGTGACGTTTCGGTCGCGCAGTCCAGCGGCTGTGCGGTCGAGGTCTTCGTAGCCGCAGCCGTAGCCGTCGTTGACCAGCATCCACCCCAGCGGTATCTCGCGATCCACATAGCCGTCGGCAACCTGCAGCGCGTCGAGGGTGTGACGCTCACCCCGGTTGGCGTTGTGGCAGTAGCAGTCGGCGTCGCCCATCTCCAGGCCGTAGATGGGCGGCATCAGCGGCCGGCCGGTGAGTTCGGTGTATCGGCCGATGACGTGCTTGGCGTCGCCGACGAAGTAGTAGGCGTCGAAGCGTCGTTCCCGATGAGTGGTGCGGATCGTGTCGTGGAAGACGTAGCGGCCGGGAGCGAACGTGTGGCGGAAGACGCCGTAGCCGGCGCTCGACAGGTAGAACGGCACCGAGTTTGGGCAGCCGCCGTCGTCCCAGTTGTAGCTGACGGCGATGTCGATCGCCTTGTGCCGGTGGGAGAAGCGGCCATTCTGCATGCCGCCGCCGAAGAACTGCTCACCCTGCCCCCGGGTGAGGTACTGGGTCGCGCCTTCGTCCTCGAAGGAGAGTGCACGCTTCTCCTCGAAAATCAGCGTGGCGTCATCAGGGTGGTACAGCCCGAACCGCAGTGGCTCCTTGTACACCCGCAGCGCCAGCGCCGCCGTGCTGAGCCGGACGTAGTTGCCGGCGTCGGCGACGTCCGGTACGACACCGGGGAAGTCGGTCGTGATGACCATGTCGGTCTCGTCGACGAAGCGCCCGCCCGGAGCGACCCAGATACGGAACACGTCCTCGGTGAGGAACGTCACTCGCGCCCGTACCGGCCGGGCGGAGATCTCGACGGTGTTGCCGGACAGAGCGATCTTCGTCATGGGCGAGGCATGGAGGCTAGTAGGCGAAACTGGGCGCGAGCCCGGTCGAGGTTGTGGGTCGGCCGGCCGATGCGGTAGTAGACGTCGCCGGCTATCCAATCGGTGAGGAACCGCACCGCCTGCTCGTAGGTGACGATCGCGCCGGCAACGTCGACAGCTTCATCCTCGCCTCTTTCGAACATCCCGGCAGTCGACAGACCGTGGCGATAGCCGTCGACGATTGCCTGGTACCGCTCCGGCGCCACCACGACCCTTTCGAGATCCGGCTCGTCCTCGGCGGCAGTCGTCGCGCCGCTGCGCAGCAGATCGCCGACATCCCAGAACCACGCCCCTGCCATCAGCGTGTCGAAGTCGACCAGTGTGATGGCATTGCCATTGTCGAAGAGGATGTTGTCGAGCTTGGCATCGAAATGGGCGACCCGCCGCGGCACCCGACGTGTGAGATCGGCCGCCACCTCTACAAGCGACTCTGCCTCCTCGGCCATCTGGATCTCGCCCGGCACGGTTGCCACCCGCCCGCAAGGATCTTCAGCGATCACCGCTCGGAGGGCGGCCAGGCGGCGGCCAGGGTCGTGGAAACCTGGCAGGGTCTCGGTGACGCAGTCCGGATCGAGGTCCGCGACGAGCCCATGGAACCGGCCGAGCAGTCCTCCAGCCGCGCGCAATGCTGCCGGCGACGCCTCCGCACTCCGCAACGGCCGGCCGGGGGCCCGCTTCCACGCCCGCCACGGAGCCCCCCCGTCCCATACCAACCAGTCCCCCGCCGGCGTCGGCACCGGCTCCGGCATGACCCCACCCCGCAGATGCCGATACACCACCACGATGTTCGCGGTGACGGCCTCGGGATCTGCGAACACCGCCGTATTGATCCGCTGGACGACGTACTCCCCCGCTGCGGCCTCGACGAGAAACGTCTCGTTGATGTGCCCCGCCCCAAACGGACGAACCGCCGCCACCGCCCCGAGAAAGACTTCCGCCATCCGCCGCGCCACCGTGCCATCAGGAGATCCCCGCACGCGACTCAGCTGTGGTGGGGCCAGACGGCGGCTTTGACTTGGTCGATGATCCGGGTGATCTCGGCTGGTTCGATCGGTGACGGGCGGGCGGGGGGCTCGGAGAGGCGCTGCGGCAGTTCGTGGCCGGCGAGGGCCCGGGCCTCGTCGAGCCAGGCGGGCGGGATGTCGTCGGCGACCGTGACCCCGGCCATCTCGGCGAAGTAGATCGTCCATGCCCGGGGGACGACCCGGGCCCACTGGTAGCCGCCGCCTCCGGTGGCGATCCAGCGTCCGCCGGCGGCGCGGTGGGCGAGCTCGTGGAGAACCGCCGCCGTGCGGCGGTAGGCGGCCGTGGTGAGGTGCATCTCGGCCAGCGGGTCGTGGTGGTGGGTGTCGCAGCCGAGCTGCGTAACGAGGACGTTCGGTGCCCAGGCCTCGACTAGTGGTGGCACAACATCAGCGAAGGCCCTGAGCCAGAGGTCGTCACCGGTGAACGGAGGCAGCGGCAGGTTCACCTTCGTCCCGCGTGCCTCCCCGGAACCGAGCTCGTCGATCGCTCCGGTGCCAGGAAAGAGTGTTGCTCCGTCCTGGTGGACGGAGACAGTCAGCACCCGTGGGTCGTCGAAGAAGATCGCTTGCACCCCGTCGCCGTGGTGCACGTCGACGTCGACGTAAGCGATCCGCTCTGCACCATTGCGAAGCAGCCAGGCGATGACGATGGCCGGGTCGTTGTAGACGCAGAATCCGCTGGCCAGCTCCGGCATCGCGTGGTGCAGCCCTCCGGCCGGGTTGAAAGCATGCTCAGCCCGTCCTGACCACACGGCCTCAGCCGCCGTCAAGGACGCACCCACCACCCGCACGGTGGCCTCGTGCATCTGAGGAAAGATCGGGTTGTCACCCGGCCCGAACCCGAACGGGCACCACGGCCCGTCCTCGCCGTGACCCGCCCGCCGCACGACGTCGATGTACTGCTCGGTGTGGACGAGAAGCAATTCCTCCTCGAGCGCATCCCGTGCGACCTTCTCGCTCACCCGCTCCCCGTCGACGACCCCGTACGCATGGATGAGGCCCCGGGTGAGCGCAACCCGCGCCGGCCGCAACGGATGCTGAGGCCCATGGTCATACTTGGGCGCATCGTCTCCATACCAAACCAGCTCGACCCGCTCGCTCACCCCGCCATCATTGCAACTGCGCCCCCCACGTGCCCGCCCAGCGCGCATCACCGGCAATCCGCGCTGTCCCCAGCGTGCCCCAGCGCGACCCGTCGCGCTCAGGGCCCTTATAGGGTTTCAGACGCGACCGGTCGCGCGCAGGCACATGCCCGATGGGGACGTGCCGATCTCGGACGGGTTCTGGCCGTCGTCTTGCGCTCGCAGTCGCAGCCTTCGTGCAGGAGGCGTACGAAGCCTTGGGCGCCATCGGGTTCGGCGCCGTGTTCTTCGCGTGGGCGGCGGCGACGAACGACCGGCAGGCCGACGAGTCGTAGCAGCGATGTGCCTAGCGCGTAGGTGAGTAGCTTCCGCGAGCTGCCGTCTTTCTGAGGTGCCTACAGCTTTGGGGCGTTTGTTCCGTCAGCCGCTGCAGGGTTGGCCGTTTTGAAGGAATCAGTGACATTCGCCCCCGCCCGATTCGGCCTGAGTGCCCCGTAGTACGGCGTGAGAACTCCGCCGGCGCTACCTCGAACGCAACCGGCGATGTGGTTGAACCTTCCAGCGTGGTGGAAGCGATGCATTCGGCAGTCGGCCGTGTCCGTCGCATGGCAGCGACCGTCTTCCGAGGCGACGCGGCGCTCTTCGACGACACGACCGACGAAGCGACGAGCTAGTGCCTCGGCACTAGCCGTCAGGGGAAGGCCAGCAGGCGGCGAACCTCGGCGGCGCGGCGGCGGGCAACGGGGACCGGCGGGCTCCCGGGCACGTCGAGGACAAGCCAGATCGACCCGCTGGAGCCGGGAACCATCTCCTTCACCCGGCGGGGGTTCACGAGGTAGTGCCGGTGCACCCGCAGGAAGGCGTGACCGCGCAGTCGTTGCTCGAGTGCGGCCATGCCCCGCTCCGGCACCCGGAGGCGGCCCCGGTCGGTGTCGAGCCACACGTAGCTCCCGTCCGCCTCCGCAGAACGGATCTCCTCGGCGGAGACGAGCACCATCCGGTCGCCCTGCAGCCCCACGAGGCGACCCAACTGCGCCGGGGCCCCGGCGGCCTCCGCCGTCATGAGGGTCTCGGCGTCGGGGTCCTGACCGGGAACACCGAGCAACATCCCCACCAGCCGGGAGTCCCGCACCGCCGGGCGGAAGCTGATGGGCATCTCCCCACGGCCCGGGATGACGAGCTGGGCGACTCCGACCCAGGTTCCGTCGCTGTGGGCCCGCTCCACCGCCTGGCGGAGGGCGGCGTGCAACTGAGGTACCTCCGCGGCCAGATCGCGAGGGCGCTCCGGCCGGACGATGCCCAGATACTGCCGGGCGTCGGCGTTGGCCAGCAGGAGCCGGCCGCCGGTGTCGGCCGCGGCTAGCGGACCCCGAGACGCCCGCTCCTCTTCCCAGTAGACGGCGGCGAGATCCCGCAGCGTCTGTACGGCATGGTCACGCAGGCCGGTCTCGATGGTCTGCTGGGCCTTCCGCAACACGCTCAGAACCGAGTTCGGCAGGGGCCCCTTCGGCGATGAGACGTCGAGCGCCCCGAGCGGTGCACGACCGACCGGGTCCCGGACCGCCACCCCCGCACAGTCCCAATCGTGGAAGCCGGCGCACCAGTGCTCCGGGCCGCGGATGATGATGGGCCCTTCGCTCATGAGGGCGGTGCCCATGCCGTTCGTCCCGGCGCCCTGCTCCGACCAGGCGAAGCGGGCGGTCAGGTTGGCTTCCTCTGCCTGTCGCAGTGTGGAGCGGTCACCCCAGGCCGCCAGAATCCCGCCGCGGCCGTCGGTCACCGCCACCAGCGCACCGAGCGCCTCGACATCGGCCTCGATGGACTTGGCCACCCCGGCCAACTCCGACACCACCACTTTCTCTTCGAGGAGCTGGCTCGGTTCGTGCTGCCGGGCCGACGGCGCACGCTCCTGGAACGGGTCGACGGCGTAGTCGTCACGGCAGCGGTACCAGGAGAGCAGCACCTCGGGCCGGACCCCGTCGGTGACGTCTTCACCGGCCAAAAACCGCTCCCGCATCGTGGCCGTGGTGGACGACGCAGGACGCCGGGGACGGGCCTGCCGGGCGTTCTCCGCCCGCCGGTTACCGCTCGTTGCACCCGGGCCACCGCTCGTCACATCGCCCTCCCCCCGGCGGGGGATCACACCCCCTGCACTTGCCATCCTGCCGATTCTCGCCTCGCGCCGCCAGTGTTGCCCCGGTTCGACCCCCCGCTCAATCGCCCCAGGGCTTTACGGCTCCGGCCGACCTCGGGAAGAATTCTCGGTCAAGAACGGGGGGTTCGGGATGATCCACCGGGACGGCAAGGCCGTCGATGTTCGGGTTGTCGGGCGGTTGCTCGTCCGCGGCACCCGCCGGGCCGCCGTGACCCTGATCGGCTTCGCCCTCGTCGGGATCGGCCTGGTGGGGCTCCTCCTGCCCGTCCTACCGGGCTGGGTGCTGATCATCGCCGGCTTCGCCGTGCTCTCCCGCGAGTACGCCTGGGCGCACTCCGGCCTCGCCTTCGCCCGACGACACGCCGCCCGGGGCGGCCGGAAGCTGCGCTCGCTGGCCACCCGGCGACGGGGGCAGCGGACCGACGTGGCCGCGCCCTCCGGTGAGGTCGTGATCGACCTCACCGAAGTCCCGGACGACACCGAGGAACGCAACTTCGCCACCGGCTCTTCCTGATTGCGATTCGTACCGGAGCAGGGAGTGGGCTTCATCAGTTCTTGACAGGCACCATGCGACACTTTCGTGGTGGAAGCCCGCATCCTGGTGGCCGAAGACGACCGCAAGCAGGCCGATCTGATCTGCCGCTATCTGGAGCGGGAGGGGTACTCCGTTGCGGTCGTGCACGACGGCAGGGCCGCCATCGAAGCCGCCCGGCAGCGCCGTCCCGATCTGCTCGTGCTCGACGTGATGATGCCCCGGGTCGACGGGCTTGACGTGTGCCGGGTGCTGCGGGCCGAGTCGGACGTGCCGATCGTCATGCTCACGGCCCGCTCCACAGAGGACGACATGCTGCTCGGCCTCGATCTCGGCGCCGACGACTACCTGACGAAGCCCTACAGCCCACGCGAACTCGTGGCCAGGGTCCGCACGGTTCTGCGCCGTTCCCGTAAGGCCGGCGCCACCGCCGGCGCCCCCGAGGGCCCCCACCGAATCGGCGAGCTCGAAGTCGACCCCGTCCGCCACGCCGTCCGGCTGAACGGCGCAGCCGTGGAGTGCACACCGGCGGAGTTCCGCATCCTGGCGGCGCTGATCGCCGAACCGGGCCGGGCGTTCAGCCGGGCCCAGCTGCTGACCGAGGCGTTCGGTTTCGACCACTACGCGCTGGATCGCACCGTCGACGTCCACGTGATGAACCTGCGGCGCAAGATCGAGCGGAAGGCGGCCGAGCCCCGGTATCTCCTCACGGTCTACGGCGTCGGCTACAAGATGGCGGAAGAGATCCCAAGCAGCGATGCGACGTAGCTTGCTCATCCGGCTGCTGGCGCTGTCCCTGGCCGTGGCTGCCTGCGCGATCGGCGCCACTGCCTGGCTCACCGGGCAAGCAACGAGCGAGCAGCTGCAGGGCGAACTGGAGCGCACGCTCGAGGGCGACGCCGCCATCTACCAGGAGCTCCTCGGCTTCGCCGACGGGCAGCCGACGTGGGACGGTGTCGAGAAGCTCGTCGATCAGCTGGCCGGCAGGACGGGCCAGCGGATCGCTCTGACCGCGCTGGACGGTCATGTGCTGGCCGACTCGGCCGGCCCGGGCCCTGACCGGCCCCGACTCCCGCGCACCCCGGCGGCGGTCGTCGACCCGTTCAGCCCGGCGCTCAATCTGCTGCCGGCCGGCACGGCCGCCTCCGCCGCGTCGGGCAAGCTCGTCGGCGACGGCTTGAGCGCCAAGGAACACGATGAGCGGGCGGCGCTGGCCCGCAAGGCGGCCGGCTGCTTCATCCGGTCCGGCTTTCCGGCCCGGGTCACCGACGACCCGCTCAACAGCCCGAACGTCGTGTGGGACACGGCACCCAACGCGGTGATCGTGAGCTGCATCCCGGCCGAACTCACGAGACCGACCGACAAGGAGCTGGCGATCACCTCGGCGGTGAAGCAACTGTCGGCGGAGTGCTTCGACGCGGCCCGCCAGAGCGGCGACGTCTCCACCGCTGCCATGTCGGACTGTCAGGCCAAGGCCGACCGAGCGGTGCGCGATCCATACGTGGCCGATCCGGCGCTGCTCTACCTCGGCACCGGGCCCGACCGGTACCAGGCCAGCTTTGATCCCCACGACGCGCGCACGCTCGGCACCGTCCTGGCGGTGCTGCTGGCCACCGTGGCTGTCACGCTGCTGGCCGGCCGCCGCCTCGCCCGGCCGATCCACGCCCTGACCGCCGCGGTGCAGCGCATGGAGGCCGGCGACCGCAGCGCCCGGGTGCCGGTGAAGGGCCGGCGGCAGGACGAGGTCGGCCGCCTCTCACAAGCTTTCAACGCCATGGCCGTCTCCATGGAGGAGAACGAGCGTCAGCGCCAGGCGATGGTGAGCGACATCGCCCACGAGCTGCGCAACCCGCTGACCAACGTGCGGGGCTACCTCGAAGGCGTGCAGGACGGGGTCGTCCCCCTGGACGACGCGCTGATCGCGTCGCTGCTCGAGGAGTCGACGCTCCTCGGCCGTCTCGTCG
>JAICGL010000110.1 GCA_025923175.1 Acidimicrobiia bacterium | reverse complement strand
TGCTGCGCTGGGCGGCCCAACCGAACGAGGCGGGCGAACCGACGCAGCGGGCCGGGATGCTGACCAGGTACAGACCGTTCACCCCATCGAAGCTGGCGATGGCGTTGGGGCAGGGAATCGCAGCCTCGCCGGGCACGAACACGACGACTTCGCCGAAGCCATTGCCTCGCTTCAACTGGACCATGAAATCGGGCGAGGCGTTCCCCTGGGTGTGGATCGCCCAGCGCACATAGTCGTTCTCCGACTCAGCGGAGAGGTCGTCGCCCTTCGCCAGCTTCATCGTCAGGCTGATGAAATCGTTCTGATTGCGCGCACTGGCGGCGACGATGTCGGCCTTGGGTTCGCCGGCGGTCGCGCCGCCCCGGACGGCATCGCCGGATGAGTCGGTGATCGCGACGCTCGAATCGGCGACCGCTGCGCCGGCATGACCCGGCGCCAGCATCGGAGCGGCCACGAGGGTGATAAGTGCAGCCAACGCGCCGGCGGCGCGCCGGAAGGGAGCTGCGGGCATGGAGTACCTCCAAAAGACAATGGCCCGAGCGTCATTGCTCGGGCAGCGGCCCCAGGCTGAGGCCTAGAGAGGGGTATACCGGAGCGTCGTCGGACCTAACCTGAACGAAGTAGGACAAATGGCCGCGAATCTCCTCCGCATCGACGATCGTCAGCGCCGCGCCCGCCTTGCCCGACGCCATCACCTGGCCGGACGGGCAAGGTTGGCCGACGTCGCCGAAGTCGCCGCCGACCTCGTCGGATACCACGGCAGCGACCCGGCGTCCGTCTTCCTCAGCGCCCGGGTCCGGCTGCGGAAACCGGCGGGAACGGTGGCGGCCCTGGAGGACGCGCTTTACGTCGACCGCCGCCTCGTCCGCACGCTGTGCATGCGGCGCACCATGTTCGTGGTGCCCGTCGACCTTGTGCCCGTGGTCCAGGCGGCGGTGACCGACGCCCTCGTGCCCGGCGAACGGCGCAGGACGGTGCAGATGGTCGAGCAGGCCGGCATCGCCATCGACGGTGCCGCCTGGCTGGCCGAGGCCGAGGCCGCCACGCTGGCCGAGCTGACCGCCCGCCGGGAGGCGACGGGCGCCGAGCTGGCGAAGGCCGTTCCGGCGCTCAGCCACCAGATCCCGGTCGGAGAGGGCAAGACCTGGGCGGGCACCGTCGGCATGTCGACCCGGGTCCTGTTCCTCCTCTCGACCGCTCAGCGGGTCGTGCGTGGCCGGCCCAGGGGTTCGTGGACCAGCAGCCAGTACCGGTGGTCGCCGATGGAGGCGTGGTTGCCGGACGAGATGCCCGCCCTGGAGCCTGCCTCGGCGCGAGCGGAGCTGGCGCGCCGCTACCTGGCCGGCTTCGGGCCTGCCACAACCGCCGACCTCAAATGGTGGACCGGCTGGACAGTTACCCAGACGAGAGCGGCGCTGGCGGAGGTTGGCGCCGTCGAGGTGATGCTGGAAGGGGAGATGCACGGTTGGGTCCTGCCTGATGACCTCGAGCCGGTCCGGGTACCGGCGTCGTGGATTTCGTTCCTGCCGTCGCTCGACCCGACAACCATGGGCTGGCAGCAGCGGGGCTGGTACCTCGGTGCCCACGGTCCCGCCTTGTTTGACCGCAACGGCAACGCCGGCCCGACGGTATGGGTCGACGGGCGCATCGTCGGCGGCTGGACTCAAAGGGGGAGCGGCGAGGTTGTGCACCGCTGCCTGGAGGATGTCGGGGCCGAAACGGAGGCGGCGATAGCGGCGGCGGGGGCCGACCTGGAGGCCTGGCTCGGCCCGATGCGGATCACGCCCCGGTTCCCGACGCCCCTGCAGAAAGAGCTGTCCGTCTGAGGGGCCCACTACGGGGGCGGGGCGACTTGATATTGTCTGTCAGCTGCGCCTTACAAGGCGTGCTTGGGTGGCGTCCCGGGGGAGGCGCCCAGAGTGCTGGAGGTGCTGCTGTGAAGGGATCGAGCCGGGTTCAGTGTCGTTTCTTGCTGTGGCTGGCGCCGGTGGTGCTCGCCTTGGTCGTCATCCCGGCGGGCCGCAGCGATGCCGCCGAGCAGACCGTGTCGGAGAACACGGTCGCCGAGGGACTGAAGACCATCGAGCGGGCCGCCTCGGAGATCGCCGAGTACGCCGGGGAGGACAAGGAGAAGACCCAGGCTGAACTCACTGCCATCCAGCCGGTCTGGTCGTTGATCGAACACACCCTCCGCGCCAACGACAACGACGCCTATGTTGCGATCGAGCAGGCGATCGAGGGTCTCGAAGTGGCCACCAACGCCGACGACCCCGACGAGGCCGAACATGCGTTGAAGGCCCTCGGTGAGGCGTCGAAGAGCTACTCGCCCAAGCCCGCCGCAGCCGGCGCATCCACCCCGGCCCCAGCCCCGGGCGGGCGGACCGCCGCGGCCAACACCCCGAGCCCGGCCCCTGCCGAGGCCGGCGACGCCACCCTGGCCCGCACGGGTTCCGTGAGCGACACCCTCGCCGCCATGGCCGGCCTCGCCCTGGCCCTCGGTGGCCTGTCCATCATCGGCGGCGCTCGCCGGCGGCCTTCGCCGATCGCCTAGCGACACAGCTCGGTCAGTAGCGGCGGCCAGGATCTCCGGCCGCCACTAGGCGCGATCTCCCACGGCTGTCCGTTTGAGGACGGTTGGACCGGCATCGCGCACCTTCGCTTCTGAGCGACGCGGGCTCAGCGGCAGGATCGCGGTGGCTTGCCCCGAATAGCGAGTCCATGCGGTCTCCCCGGCGCGTTTTTCTCACCATCGCGGTTGCCGTCGGTCTCCTCGCGGCCGGACAGTCAACCCTTCCTGCCTTCGCGGCCGACCCGACCGCCGTCGGCTCAGCCTCCAACGGCTCCGGTGACGGCCGGGTCAGCATCACGATCGGCCGTCCGGGCGGAACGGCGCAAGGTGACGTGATGCTGGCGTCGATCGTCATCAGCGACGACGACCCGGCATTCACCTCGCCCGCCGGGTGGACACTCGTCCGCCAGGACACCATCAAGGATCTGCTCCGGCAGGCGATCTACGTCAAGGCGGCCGGCCCCTCGGAACCGGCGTCCTACACCTGGACGGTCCCCAGCGCCCGCCGGATGGCCGGCGGCATCACGACCTTCGACGGGATCGACGACACGCACCCGATCGACGCCATCAACGGATCCGCCAACGCCGCCGGCACGGCGGTGTCCAGCCCGAGCATCACGACCACGATGCCCAACACGGTGCTCGTGGAGCTGGCGGCGGTGGCCTCCAACGGCAGCCTCACCGCGCCGGGCGGCATGATCGAGGCCTGGGAGGCGGCGGCGCCCGGAGCGTCGACGCGTAAGAACACCCAGGGTGCGGTGGCTTCGCTCTCGCACGCCCTGCAGCCGGTCGCCGGGTCCACCGGCAGCCGGACCGCCAGCGTCACCTCCGCCGGACGCAGCATCGGCGTCCTGCTGGCGCTCCGGCCGACCGACACCAGTCCTCCCAACACCACCATCGCCTCCGGCCCGTCCGGAACCACGACGAACACCTTCGCGTCCTTCACGTTCTCGGCCAACGAGCAAGCGTCGTTCCTCTGCCAGCTCGACGGCGCCGCCGCCGAGCCGTGCACTTCGCCCAAGACCTACGTCAACCTGTCGGCCGGCGACCACACCGTCGCCGTGTGGGGCACCGACACGAAGGGCAACGTCGAACCCGTGCCGGCCACCCGGTCGTGGACGATCTCACCGAACAGCGGCGATCCGATCCTCAACGCCGCCGGCGACATCGCCTACTGCGGCAACGACAACGACGAGGCCACCGCACGGCTGCTCGACAACATGCCCGGCACGATCGTCACCCTCGGCGACGCCGCGTACACCGACGGGACCTTGAGCGAGTTCCGGAACTGCTATGACCCGACGTGGGGTCGGCACAAGGCCCGGACGACGCCGGCGCTGGGCAATCACGAGTACCAGACCACCGGGGCCAGCGGATACTTCAACTACTTCGGTGCTGCCGCCGGCGACCCCGGGCTCGGGTACTACGACTACCGGCTGGGCGCCTGGCACGTCATCGTCCTCAACTCCAACTGTGCCCAGATCGGTGGGTGCGGCGCCGGCTCTCCGCAGGAACAGTGGCTCCGCAATGTCCTCGCGACGTCCGAAGCCGAGTGCACGATCGCGGTGTTCCACCACCCGCGGTTCAGCTCCGGCACCAGCCACGGCTCCAACACTGCGATGGGGGCCTTCTGGCAGGCGCTCTACGACTACGGTGCCGACGTCATCCTCAACGGCCACGAGCACTTCTACGAGCGGTTCGGAATGCAGAAGCCCGACGGCACGGCGGACGCCGTGTTCGGGTTGCGCCAGATCACCGTCGGTACGGGCGGGCGCAGCAACTACAACTTCGGCACGCCGATCGCCAACAGCGACGTCCGGGGTCGCCCGTTCGGCGTCCTCAAGATGATCCTGCATGACACGAGCTACGGCTGGGAGTTCACCCCGGTGGCCGGCCAGACGTTCACCGACTTCGGCAGCTCGTCGTGCCACGGCGCGCCGGGCACGCCGCCGACACTGCCTCCGCCTCCGCCTCCGCCGCCTCCGCCGGGAGAAGGCATCGTGCCGGTGGGCTCGATCTCTGACGAGTCGTCGGTCAGCCGCAGCACCATCACGCTCGGCCGCCCGGCCGGCACGGCCGAGGGGCAGGTGCTGGTCGCCTCGATCGCCACCAACGCCGACGCCACGATCGTGCCGTCCAATTCGGGCTGGACCGTCGTCCGAAACGACCTCCTCACCGGAGCGGTGCGCCAAGCGGTCTACGTCAGGGTGGTGAGATCGACTGACCCGAGCGCGTACCAGTGGACGATCCCTGAGGGCACCCGCCGGATCACCGGTGGGATGACCGCATACGCCAATGTCGACACGGCCAATCCCGTCAACGCCGTCGGTGCAACGATGAACGCCTCGGGCACGTCTGCGGCTTCCCCGTCGATCTCAACCACCGTCGCCAACACGATGTTGGTCCAGGTGGTGGCGGTCAATGCCGAAGGGTCGTTGACGCCACCGGCGGGGATGACCGAAGCGTGGGAGGCTGGGTCTCCCAACACCGGGAGCACGCGTGATGTCCTGGCATCGTCGTCCTATGCCGTACAGGCGGCCACGGGCGCGACGGGTAGTCGGATCGCCACCAGCACTCTCCCGGGCCAGAGCATCGGCGTCCTCATGGCCCTGCGCCCGGCTGCCTGACGACTGCTCAACTGACGTACTGACCGCCAGCCTCGCCGGCCCCGGCGACGACATTGGCTCGGGGCCCGGCGAGGCGGGGGGACCCCCGTCACCGGTCGTTGTTGTCGAGAGTGGGCGATGGCCGACAAGCCGAATAGGTAACGAGGATCACCGGCCGGGTCGGCGACGAAGTTGGGATTCGCCACCGACCCGGCTCGGCGATGGGTCGGGGGATTTGTCCTTTATGTCCGAATTAATTCTAACGTGAATACTGCGGGAAAATGGTTGTCCCAGCTGGGGAGTGTGGAGATATCTTTCTGCGCAAATAACACCCTGTCAAGGGCGTCATTGACCAAACTAGCGGTCGGTGTATTTGCGGTATTCCCGCAATCAGCGGGAGGTGGCAAGCACCGATTCGGGGTGGAACAAGGCCTCGATCTCGGCGGGGTCGACCGGGCGGCCGAACAGGTAGCCCTGGGCCATGTCGCAGCCGTTGCGGGTCAGGAACGCATGCTGCGCCTCGGTTTCGACGCCCTCGGCGACCACCTCGAGCTTGAGGGCGTGGGCCATGGCGATCATGGCCGCCACGATGGGCGCCTCGTCGTGCGGGTTCTCCACCCCGGACACAAATGACCGGTCGATCTTGAGGGTGTGGAACGGCAGGCCCTGCAGGCGGCCGAGGGCGGAGTAACCCGTCCCGAAGTCGTCGATGGCGAGCCGTACGCCGAGGGCTTCCAGCTCACGGAACAACGGCCGGGTATCGGCCACCGCGTCGACGGCCATGCTCTCGGTGACCTCGAGCTCGAGTTGGTCCGGATCGACGCCGGTGATGGTGAGCACCTCGGTCACCCGCTCCACGATGCGGGAGCGCCAGAAGGCCCGGCCCGACAGATTCACCGCCATGCGCAGCGACGGCAGGCCGGCGTCGCGCCAGGCCCGGACCTGGGCGCAGGCCGTCCGCATGACCCAGTCGTCGAGGGCCACGATGAGGCCGCTCTCCTCGGCCAGCGGGATGAACGTGTCGGGGGCGATCGGCCCGAGGGTCGGGTGATCCCAGCGGGCCAGAGCCTCGACGCCGGTCAGGCGGCCGGTGAGCAGGTCGATCTGCGGCTGGTAGGCCACTCGCAGCTGACCGCTGTCGATCGCCTGGTGGAGGTCACCCTCGAGCGCCAGGCGGGCCTCGACGCCGGCGTCCATGTCGACGCTGTAGATCTCGAAGCAGTTCCGGCCCCGCTCCTTGGCCCGGTACATGGCGACGTCGGCGTTCTTCAGCAGCACCGACGGGCGGGACCCGTCGTCGGGTGACACCGCGATTCCCAGGCTGGCGGTGACGTAGAGCTCTTGGCCATCCACCATGAACGGTGCCTGGAACACCGCCATGACCTTCTCGGCCACGAGCGCTGCTTCGCCGGTCGAACGCAGCCCGGTGACGAGCAGGGTGAACTCATCGCCGCTCATGCGGGCCACGGTGTCGCCGCCCCGCACCGCTCCTGTCAGGCGCCGGGCCACCTCGCACAGCAGCTCGTTGCCGGCCGGGTGGCCAAGGCTGTCGTTGACCCGCTTGAACCGGTCGACGTCGAGGACGAAGACGGCGAGCCTGCGCTCCGGCTGGCGCCGCTCAGCGAGCGCCAGGCTGACGGTCTCCTCGAAGAGGAGCTGGTTGGGTAGACCGGTGAGCGCGTCGTGGAACGCCTCGTGCTTGAGCTGCTCGACGAGTTCCGCGTTGTGGAGCGCGCTCGAGCCCACCGCGACCAGAGCGTCGAGCAGCTTTGCGTCGTGTGCGGTGAATGCTTCGTGGCCGCGTCGCTCGGAGACAACGAGGAAGCGCTCGGGATAACGCGGGCCCGGCACCCGGCTGCCGAGCTCACCCTCACCCGCAGGCGTTTCCGAGAGGCGTGCCTGGCGGCAGTCGAGCAGTTCCCGCGCCGAAGCGGCGATGGCTTCTTCCACATCGGCGGGCTGCATCGAGGCGTGGGAATCGAGGGCGGCGCGCAGCAGGCCGTCGACGCGTTCGTGATCCCTCCGGGCCCGCAGCGAGCCGGACAGGACCACCTGCACGGCGGCCATGGGAACCAGCGTCAGCAGGAGGGCCCACGAGTACGCCGAACCGGCCAGTCCACCGAGGAGGCCGACCGCGACGGTCGCCGTCCACTGCAGCAGGCGGAAGCCGGCCCCGTCGGTCAGGGTCCGCCAGAAGGGCTGATCGTCGGCCGCCGCCAGGACCGCGGAGACCAGGATGCTGTTGACGGCGAGGAAGACGGCGGCACCGAGCACGACGGCGCCCAGGTCGAGAGGCCGCACGCCCCTGTGCACGCCGACGAGGTTGATGACCCCGACAGCCGCGCCGCTGGCGCACAGGACCATGCCGAAGTTGAACGCCAGTCGGGAGATCGGCCGCCGTCGCACGACATGGCTCACGACGGCGGCGACGCCGAAGGTGAGGATCGTTCCGAACGGCGTGAGGAGCATCGCCGCCGCCACCAGGAACGCCTCGTCGAGCGAGAAGGCCTCCGTCTCCTCTCTGCGCAGCACGAGGAGCGGGAAGGACCAGCTGAGCGCGAGGACGACTGCGAAGGCCGCCCACTCGGCCACCGGCCCGACACCGGCGTCACCGCCGACGGCCCAGGCCACGGCGAGCGTGGCGAGGCCGGCGGCGGCGACTGCGCCGATCAGATTTCGGAGACGGGGAGGCAAGGTGTTCCTATTCCCAGGCGATTCCGTACCAGCGGCTGCCGTACCAGCGGGAGCCGTACCAGCGGGAGCCGTACCAGCGGGAGCCGTACCAGCGGCTGCCATACCACCGGCTGCCGCCCCACTGGCTCTCGTACCACCGGCTGCCGGTCCACTCCGACGTGAGGAAGTCGAGGGAGTCGAACAGCTGGTTCTGGGCGGTCAGGTCGGTGCCGAAGAGCAGCTGGTAGACGGGCTGCAGCAGCAGGCCGAGCAGGTCCGGGATGAGCCCGAGCTGGATCTGCACCTGCAGCGAGCCGCGGTCGAGGTTGATCGAACCGGTGCCCAGCGAGCGGGTGACGCCCTCGTTGGCCGATTCGAAGGTTCCGGCGTGGGCGGCGGCGTAGGCGTCGAGCGAGCCGTGGCCGTCGATGTTGGCGTCGCCGGCGGGCCCCGTCCCGGCGGAGCCGAGGAGGCGGGCCTTGATCTGGTCGGGGGTGAGACCCGGCTCCCGCTCGAGGAGCAGGGCGGCCGCCCCGGAGGTGATGGCTGTCGAGAAGGAGGTGCCCGAGCCCTTGAAGTAGGCCGAGCCGACCCGGGAGCCGGGGTAGGCGGCGTCGATCGCCGAGCCCGGGGCTCGGAGGCTGATGACCGACCGGCCGGGGGCGACCAGGTCGGGCTTCGTCAGCCCGTCGGACGCCGTCGGGCCCTGACCGGAGAACCCGGCCATGACGTCGTCGCCCTGGCCCGGCGTGCCCTTGTCGTCGGAGGCGCCGACGGTGATGACCAGCGGGTCGTCACCGGGCTTGGAGACCGTCCCGGCCCCTGGCCCGTTGTTGGACGACGAGACCGTGACGACGATGCCGTTGTCCCACGCCCGCTCGACAGCGGCGTTCAGCGGGCTCAGGAAGTAGCTCTGGGTGGAATCCGTCCCGAGCGAGAGGTTGAGGACCCGGATCCCGTAGTCGGCCCGGAATGAGACGGCCCACTGCATCGCGGCCAGGACGTGGCTGACGTCGCTGGCACCGTCGGCGCCGGCGATCTTGATCGAGACGATCTTCGCCTTGGGGGCGACGCCCTTGTACTGCCCGCCCGACGAGGCGCCGTTCCCGGCGATCAGGCCGGCGACAAATGTGCCGTGGCCGAACTCGTCGTCGTAGGGGTTGTTGCCGCCGGAGAAGTCGACTCCGCCGACGACCCGGCCAGCGAGGTCGGCGACCTTTTCGACGCCGGTGTCGACCACTGCGACGGTGATGCCCTCACCGTCGACTCCCTCGGCCCACAACCGGTCCGCTCCGACCGCCTTCGAGTAGACGGCCGAGGCGGCGTGGAGAGGGGAGGGGGTGGCGTCCTGGACCTGGACGGCCACGTCCTCGGAGACATGGGTGATGCCGGGCTCGGCGGCGATGGCCGCCAGGCGGTCGGCGGGAACGTCGGCGGCCACGCCGCCCACGATCCAGAGGTCCTGGGTGACCTTGCCGTGGTGGGCCTCGACGGCGGCCCGGACAGCCTCTGGTGAGGCTCCCTGAATGATGACTGCGGTGTCTGCGGCTTCCGATGCCAGCGACGGGTTGGCAGGAGCGATCCATGCTCCGGCGAGAACGACTACGACAGACGCGATGAGGTTTCGCTTCGCCCGCATGCGACGGATGGTGCGGGACCTTCGGCCCTCCGGCCATAGCCCGTTCGAGCCATTGGCGGCGCATTCAGGGATGTGGTCCCTTACATCCGTCCGTGATGTCAGAGTTGTGACGGGTGCTGGGGAATGGCCTCCTAGGGCCCCGGGGGTTCGGGGGTGTCCCCCGGCAAGCACTATCCTCACGGGACACGAACTCTGCGAGCCCCTTCGAGCAGCGGCGCCAATGGGGGCTGCCCAAACGACAGCCACTGTTGATGCCTTCCACAGAGCCGAT
>JAICGL010000109.1 GCA_025923175.1 Acidimicrobiia bacterium | reverse complement strand
TCTCCTGGCCCCGGAAGAAGAACCCGTCGCAGGTGGCGCAGGTCGACAGCCCGTGGCCGAGGAGACGACCCTCCGACTCGAGCCCCAGCATCCGGGCCGTAGCGCCGGTGGAGATGAGCACCGTCCTGGCCCGGAACTCGCGGCCCTCGGCCCACACGCCGAACGGCGAGGAGCTGAAGTCGACGCGCTCGGCGTTGGCCGTGAGGTACTCGGCGCCGAAACGGGCGGCCTGGGCCCGGAACTTCTCCATCAGCTCGGGGCCCATGATCCCGTCAGGGAAGCCCGGGTAGTTCTCGACGTCGGTGGTGAGCATCAACTGCCCGCCGGCGCCAGGGAACCCTTCGATGACCAGCGGCTTGAGGTTGGCCCGGGCGGTATAGACGGCGGCGGTCAGGCCGGCCGGCCCGGAGCCGACGATGATGACGTCGCGAACGGGCTCCTCCATCTGCGTTTCAGTCTCCTCTACTGGCTAACGGCGTAATGACAGCAGCAACAAGCCGCCGGCCATAAAAACTCCGCCGAAGACCAGCCAGGTCGCCCACGAGCCGCTCGGCAGGTAGACGTCGACGAGCCGGAAGGCGCCCACCGACAGCAGGATCCCCAGCGCCGTGACGAGGAAGAGAATGAACAGCCCGGCGATGACGTAGGCGACGATCCGTTCGACCGGGACGACCGTCTTGTCCCGGACCATGACGACGGCGTTCTCGATCGAGTCCGCGACCTCATCGGTCCAATCCGGCATATTCCGAGCCTATACGCTGCCCGCTCATGTCCGGGTGGGCGAACCAAGAGAGCCACATCGTGCCGGTTGCCCGGTTGATCGCCTCCCTGGCCGTGGGGCTGATCCTGGCGGCCATCGGCGGGATGGTGCTCGGCGAATACACCTTCCAGGGCGAGGGCATCCAGTGGCTGTCGATCTCCGGCGGGGTGGGGCTCGGGGCGGTCATCGCCTGGGTCCTCAACCGTGTCTGGGCCCACAACCCGCCGCTGTGGATGTGCGCGGTGGCCGCGCCGCTGGCGCTGGCCGGCGAGGCCCTGGCGGTCCAGCGGGATATGGATGGCTATGCCTGGCCACCGGAAGGGTGGGTGGCTGTTCTGCTGGCCGGGGCGGCCGCCGCCTACGGCATCTACTCGGCGAACAAGGTGGCCGCCCAGGAACAGGCCAAGAAGGCCTGAGACCTAGACGGCGAACCGGTCGAGGACGCGGCAGTCGGTGCGGTCGGTGATGAAGGCCACCGTGCCGCCGGACAGCTCGAACGACGCCACGATGGCTGGTCGGCCCTGGTAGGTGCCGGTGCCGGAACGGATGAGCCGTCCGCCGCGGGCCGGGCCGTCGAGCAGTGCGGCCACGCATCGGTCGGTGTCGGCCCGGTCACGGGCGCCGGCCGGGTCGTCGTAGGCGAAGCCCTCGTTGGCGGTGGCGGCGTCGGCGGCGACCTGCGACTCGGCAGAGGACTTCGCCGCGGTGTCGCTGCCGTCGGTCGGCCGGCTGGAGTTGCGGCTGCCGGCGACGGGAGCCGAGGGCGAGATCGTCGTGGTGGAGGCGGCGGCCAGACCACCTGCGCCCGGCGAGCCTCCGGCGAGAGGAGCCGCCGTGGGCGCCCCGGCGGCGGGTGACGGGCCGGCCTCGCTCGGCGGCGAGGCGTAGGTGTCGCTTGCGGCGCCACTCAGGCGGAGCCGGAGGTGATCGCGATCCGTGAGGTCGCCGAGATCGCCGAGGAAGGAATCGGCCGACTCGCGGAGCGGGGCCTGGGCGGTCAGGGTCTCGTTGCCTCCCGGCCCGCCGCCGTCCAGGACGAACGGAACGCCCACCAGCAGGGCGAGCACAACGGCGGCAGCCGACCCGATGAGCGCGGGATGACGCCGGGCCCGAGCCCGGCCAATCGGGATGGCCGTCGTGGCCGGAGCAGCGCCGGCCGGGATGGCGTCCGCTTCCGCCAGGGCAGCGGCCACCAGGCGGCGTCGGGTGAGCTCGTCGAGCGGCTCGATCGGAACGGCGGCCAGGGCGGCCCGAGCGCCGGCCAGCTCGGCCTGCCGCACGGCGCAACGGTCGCAGGCCCGCAGATGGGCGGCCACGTCTAGGCCCGCCCCGTCCACCTCGACTGCGACCTCAGGGTCGCCGTCGAGGAGGGCAGAGAGGATCTCGTCGCTCAGGTGGTCGGGCGTGGCGTTCATGGTCATCTGCTTGGGCGTTCGGGAGGGGCCGTTGGTTCCCGCAGTTGGTCGGCGATGGCCGCCCGGCCCCGGGCAATCCGGGAACGAACCGTCCCGATCGGGACATCGAGGGCTTCGGCGATCTCGGCGTAGTCCATATCGCACAGATCGCGCAGCACGACGGCCGCTCGGAATTCCGGGCTCAGCCCGGCCAGGGCGGCGTCGACGTCGAGGCGGGCGACCACTGCCGACTCGACCGGCGCCGAGCCCGCTCCCGCCCCGCCGAGCGGCCGATCCTCGACCAGTTCAGCCGGTTCGGGCCGGCGTTTCCGCCGACGCAGTTCGTCGAGCGCTGCGTTGGTTGCCACCCTGTAGAGCCAGGTCGTGAACAGCGACCGGCCGTCGTAGCGGTGGAGCCCCCGGGTGACGGCGATCAATGCTTCCTGGGTGGCGTCGAGGGCGTCTTCCGGATGGCCCGTCACCCGCCGGCAGATGGCGTGGACCCGATCGAGGTGGCGGGCGAGAAGCACCTCGAGGGCACCCCGGTCGCCGGCGTTGGCCGCCGCCGCCAGCGCCTCGTCGCTCGCCTCGCCGCCGCCACCCGCCCGGCTCATATGGGTGTTGTTCTACACGCCCGTCACGCGGCGTCGATGGCGATCTCGGAAACCTCGGCCCTGTAGCCACCCTCGAGTTGGGGCAGCGAGGTGAACCAGACGAGGACGTAGCGGCCGGTCACGCCGCCCAGGTCGAACGTGCTGGTGCCACCGGCCGAGCGCGTTTTGCCCCACCCGGCCAGGTCGGTGCCGGGGCGGTCCGCCACGAAGATCTCGGCCGTGTAGCCGGGAGTGGCGTTGACGCTGACGCCGCGGACCTTCTGGTTCCGGCCCAGGTCGACGTAGACGCCCACGCCCTGCTTGAACTTCGGGAAGTTGTCCTGGTAGCTCGAGGTCTTCCAGGCGGTGTTCGGATCGCCGTCGGAGACGTGGCCGGCGGCGGCCTGGTTCTCGACCTTGTCGTCCCCGAAGGGATCGAAGCTGTGGGCGGCCAGCGCTTTGGGTGCGGCCAGTGCTCCCGCGGGTGCGGCCAGGCTGCCCTTGCGGGAGCCCTTGGAGGGCGACTCGCCGCCACCGCTCCCGGACATCACAACCGCCGCCATGAGCAGGAACAGGAACGTGACGACCGCTCCGACGAGCAGGTGGGGCCGGCCCACCCGGGAGGCGGAGGCGGCCACGCTCACCCCGGCCGGAGGGGTGACATCGTCGTTGTCGGAGTCGACCGCCAGGAGGCTGGCCCGGAGTTCCTCGGCGGATCGGTACCGGGCCACCGGGTCGCGGGCCAGGCAACGCAGCACCACTGCCTCAAGGCTGCGGGGAATGTCGGGCCGGCGGTTCCGCAGGCTGCCCGGCGCGGCGGTGAGTCGGGCGACGGCGGTGGAGAGCTCGGTGTCGCCGATGAAGGGCGGCGCGCCCGACAGCATCTCGTACAGGACGATCCCGAGGGCGTAGATGTCGCTGCCGGCGTCGGCCGGGTTGTCGCTCACCTGCTCGGGCGAGAGGTACTTGGCGGTGCCCATCACCACGCCGGTGCGGGTCAGGTCGCCACCCATCCCGGCTTTGGCGATGCCGAAGTCGGCCACCTTCACGTGCCCGTCCTCCCGGAGGAGGATGTTGGCGGGCTTCACATCCCGGTGGACGACACCGTGGGTATGGGCGCAGGCCAGCGCGTCGGCCACCTGCACGCCGACGTCGACCACCTTGGCCACCGGCATGGGGCCGTCGTTCTTCAGAAGCCGGGCGAGGGTCGTTCCCTCCACCAACTCCATGACGATGTAGGCGAAGTCACCGTCGCGGCCGGTGTCGTAGGTCGTGACGATGTGGGGATGGGCCAGCTTGGCGGCAGCGACCGCCTCGCGACGGAAGCGGGTGCGGAACGCGTCGTCACCGGCAAGGTGGGGATGCAGCACCTTGATGGCGACGCGCCGGGTGAGCACTTTGTCTTCGGCTTCCCAGACGGCCGCCATCCCTCCGCGGGCTAGCTCCCGACGGAGGCGATAACGCCCTCCGAGAATGCGTTCGGGGGCCAGCGTTTCCACAGCGCTCCCACCGTAGTGCGTGCAAGGTCCCACTCTGGGACATCAACGATGATCGAATCGTTACCCTGCGCGACGTCCCCGTAGTCGCCGGACAATCTCCGCAATCTCCCGAACTCGCATGGCGCTGAGCGCTGCGCCGTACAGAGCGACGCCGACCAGGACGCCGACCACGACCTCGACTAGAGCCGGCAGGCTGTCGGGCAGGGCCACCAGCGTGAGGACGACGGCTCCGGTCATCGCCGCCGTCGCCACCGTTGTCCGGGCGATGACCTGCCGGCTGCGCAAATCGAGCCCGATCCCGTCGATCCGCTTCGCCAGGGACTGCAGGGTCATCAGCGCCGCCACCCCGTAGGCCACCGAGAATGACAGTGCGAGGCCCCGGACTCCCAGCCAGGGGTAGAGCGCGACGGCCACCACGACGTTGATGGCGTTCTCCCAGCAATTGAGGACGAATGGCGTGCGCGTGTCGTGGAGGGCGTAGAACCCCCGCAAGGCATAGAGGTACAGCGAGAACGGCAGCAGCCCGACGGCGAAGAGCGCGACGCAGTCGGCCGTCACGGAGGCCTGCGCCGGGGTGACGGCCCCGCGCTGGAGCAACACCGAAACCACGGGATCGGCCAGTGCGGCAAGTCCCGCGGAGGCGGGCAGGATGACCAGGGTCATGAGCCGCAGGCCGAGGGCGAGGTTGCGCCGGAAGGCGGTGAAATCCCGGCGGGCCGCCGTCTCGGCTAGCTCCGGGGTGAGTGTTGTCATCAGCGACACGGCCACGAGACCGTGGGGCAGCTGGAAGAAGATGTATGCGCCCATGTAGATCGAAACGCCCCCTTTCGTCCCGTTGGCCAGGACGAGGATGATCCACAGGGCAAGCTGGTTGACCGCCACGTAGCCGGCTGTCCACCCCGATAGCCGCAGCACCCTGATCACGGCCGGATGGCGCAGTTTGAAGACCGGCCGGAGCCGGACCCCGGCGCGGGCCACCGCCGGGATGAGGGGGAGGGCCATGGCGGCGATTCCTGCCGTCGTGCCGAGGCCGAGCAGCAGGAGGGTGCCGGTGTCGTTGCGGACACTCTCGAGCGTCAGCGGCCCGTCGGCCAGCTGGGGCAGGGCCAGGAAGATGGCCGTCACGAGCAGGTTGTTGAGGACAGGAGTGACGGCTGGCGCGGCGTAGCGGCGGTGGGCGTTGAGCAGCGCGGTGGCGATGGCCGTGATCCCGTAGAAGAGCATCTGCGGCATGAACATGCGCAGCAGGTCGGTTGCCACCTGCTGCTGGGCGGCGGCCGTGGCGTCGGGGAGGCGCAACGAATAGAGGTGCACCACGGCAGGGGCGAGGATGATTCCCAGGCCGGTCAACAGCACGAGGGCCAGGCCGATCGCTGTGACGACCGCCGAGGTGGCTTCTTCGTCGTTCTTCTCGCGGAAGTCGACGAAGATCGGCACGAGCGTGGCTGACAGCACACCACCGAGCAGCAGCTCGTAGATGATGTTGGGTGTCGTGTTGGCCAGGTTGTAGCTGTCGGCCAGCCGGTCGAAGCCCAGGGCGTAGGCCATCGCCGCCAGGCGGGCGAAGCCGGTGAGGCGGGACAGCGCCGTACCGACGGCGACGGGAATGCTGGAGCGGACGACCCGGTCGGTGCTGCTCACCCGGTTTTGGCAGCGACGCGCTCGGCGTCGTCCAGGGCCCGGGCGGCCGCTCTGGCAGCAATCCGCCCCTGGCGCCGGGCCCGCCCGTCCCGCCGGAGGCGTGAGCGGCGCAGGTCGTTGCCCCACCAGACGAGCAGGAAGAGCCCGGCCCCGGCGGTGAGGACCGCCCCCACGCCGCTTACCACGGTGGAGCGGATCGTGAGCTCGCTGCTGTTGATCTTGAGCGACCCGTCAGGCGACGTGACGGTGATCTCGAGCGGAAACGCACCGGTCGTGCGGCTCTCAACCCGGAACCGCTCGGTGGTGTTCTGCGAGGCGAGGGTCACGAACCGTTCGGCTCCATCGAGGAACCGGAGCTGGTCGCTTTCGAGACGCACCTTCACCTGGAGCGGGCGGCCGGTGGCGTTGAACAGGGAGATCGGGATCGAGGCCTTACGTGATGTCAGCGTGACGCGCTGTCCCTTCGGACCCCGCACCTTGGATGTGATGTTTTTGATCAGCTGCCGCTCGGCGCCTTCCAGGTAGCCGGCCGGGGATGACAGCTTTCGCTCTGCCCGGTTGTCGGCCTGGAGTACGGCGGCCCGGCTGAGGAGGATTGTGCGGTCGGCGCTCTCGAGCCAGGGGGAGCCGGGGTCGACCACGCCGGCGAAGCCGGCCAGCTGGCGGCGCAGCGACCGGATGGTGTCGGTGTCGCCGGCGTCGGAGACCCGAATGTTGGTCAGGTCCCGCACGAGGGGACGGCCGTCGGCCTCCGCCGGCTTGATGTTGGCGAAGTAGCCGTCGAGGGTCGCCGGGATCACGGCGGGGTTGTTCTGGAGGCCTCCGAGCACAGCGTCGAGCAACGGCGCCGGCGGGTCCCACTCTTCGGGGGTCTCCACCACCACACCGCGCGGTTCACCGGGGGCTTCCAGAGCGACCAGGCTCAGCGCCGCCAGGAAGCGGGCTGCCCGCAGAGCCGGCGGATCGACGCCCTCGAGGAGCCTGCCCAGGTCAGGGTCGTTGACCGCGGCGGGATAGTTCCGCCCTTTGCCGCCGACCACGAACGGTCGGCCCGGGGTCAATCGCTGGTCCCGGGGTCGGAGCGCATCCGGCTGGAGCACCAGGCGACCCGCTCCGTACTGGTTGAGGCGAGCCAGAGCGGCGCTGTTGAGCGGCCCGGGGGCGAGCATCGTCGAAGGCTCCGACGGAACGGTGCCGAGGATCGCCTGGAGGTCGTCGGCCCCCCGGGTGAACTCGGCGTCGATCTCGCCGCCGAGGTTGGCGCCGAGCAGGCCGGGCATGTCGATCGGCACGTACGGGCTGCGCAGGAGCTGATGCGCCGGCGCGCCGGCCGCCGTCTTCAGCGCGGTCAGGCCGGCGCTGGCGCCGTCGGCTGGGGCCCCGCCGGGCCGGTGTTCCTCTTCGCGGGCCGCCTCCTGCCACGCCGCCAGCGTGTCGGGGGTCGGGGCCAATGTGAGGGGGAACGCGTTTGCTGCAGCGGCCGCCTGAGCCAGGCGGACGAGGCGACCGGACGGGCCCATCGCCTGGCCCGCCGCCTTGCGGATCGCCCCGTCGGGCTGGTGGGCCGGCGTGGCGTCGAAGCGCCACACCCAGGCCACGGTGAGCGGACTCAAGCCCTTGTCGATCACTACCAGGGGCGTGACGAACGAGTCGACGACCTTGCCGGACCGCAACAACGTGACTTCGGTGGGATAGATGCCGCTGCGACCGGGGACGATGCGGCTCGGATCGGGCAGAGCGGTGGCCGACGCCGGACCCTGCACCGCGACGGTGATGACGCGCTGGCCGGCTCCGTTCGGCGGCAGGTCAGCGACGGCGGCGGCCAGGCGGCCCTCGACGGCGCCGAGGCCACGGCCGCCCTGCGTCTGGGTGAACTCGGTGCGGGACGTCACCGCCCGGTGGACGAGGACCTGCACCTCGAGCCCGTCCGGCGAGCCGGCGACGTCGAGGCTGAGCTGCATTGACTCGTCGGGACGGGCGAAGGGTGACTGGCCGGCGAGCGTGATGAGGCGGGGCTTCGGCGCAACCGCCGGCGCAGGCTCGGCCCCGGGGGCAGCCGCATCGGTGGCGGGTGCAGGGTCCGATCGCCGGGCGCCTGGCTCGGCTGCGGAGACGGGCCGCAGGGAAGGACCCAGCCCGACAGCAAAGGCGAGGACCAACACCACGAAGACCGCGCCACCCGGCGCCTTGCGCTCTCTCACAGCGATCTGGCCAGCACCTGGAGACCCTCTGGTAGCACCTGGAAGCCGCACGAACGATAGAGCGCCCGCGCCGCCGCGTTGGTTTGCTGGGTGTTGACCAGCGCACGAGCGGCGCCGCGCCGCTGCATCCAGCGCAGCACGTCGCCCACCAGCGACCGGCCGAGCCCCTGCCCGCGGGCGTCCGGGTGGACCGCCAGGCGCTGCACATAGCCGGTGCCCGCGCCCCGGCCGCCGATCACGTAGCCGTCGAGGCGGTCGCGCCGGCCGTGGACCCGGAACCGGACTGAGGGCGTCGCCCCGAGAGCGTCGTCGAGACCGCCCTTGTGGAGCCGCCAGAAGGCATCGAAGGCGAGGGCGTCCACGGCCAGGACCCTGGGCCGTTCACCCCGCCAGGGCCGGTGCAGACGATGACCGACGCCGGGGATCCGTTCGAGGTCGTGGGAAAGCAGCTCCAGCTCCTCCTGGACGTCGAAGCCGGCCTTGAGGAACCCGGCGCTTTCCTCCGCGGACAGCGCGCTCGTGACGACGACGGTGAACCCGCGGGCCCGAAGACGCTCGAGACAGGAGTCGACGAAGGCGGCCGAGAGGGGTCGCATCGCCGTGGGGCTCAGGTGGGCTACCTGCCCGTCGGCTCGCCAGCTGGCCAGTCGGGCCCGTTCACCGTGCTGCTCGATCGTCTCGGGCTCCGTCACTCCGCGCGACGCTGCCCTGGTCATGGGGCGCAAGCGTACCTGGCACCCCCTACCTGACGAGTGCACGAGCCCCCCTGACCTGCGACGACGCGCCGTGAGCAGCGGTTCGCACCGGCCGATTGGAGGCGTAGCGTAGAGAGATGCTCCTTTTCGCCACCGACCCCGCTTTCGAGGCGCACGACACCGGCCCGGGGCACCCCGAACGGGCTCGGCGGCTGGAGGCCGCCCTCCGGGGCCCGGAGGCGGCCGGCCTGAAGGACGCCGTGCGGTTCATCGAGCCCCGGGAGGCGACCCCGGCCGAGCTCAGCGCGGTCCATCCCCCCGAGTACCTCGACGCGCTGGAGCGCTTCTGCGCCGCAGGCGGCGGCGATATCGACGGCGACACGCGGGCCTCGATCGGGTCGTGGCGGGCCGGGAAACTGGCCGCCGGCGCCGGGCTGGCGGCGATCGAGGCACTCCGCCAGGGTGATGGCGACGCCGCCTTCCTGGCCGTCCGCCCACCCGGGCACCACGCCCTGGCCGACCGGCCGATGGGGTTCTGCCTCATCAACAACATCGCCGTGGCCGCCGCCAACCTGGCCGAGCAGGGGGAGCGCGTCCTCGTCCTCGACTGGGACGCCCACCACGGCAACGGTACCGAAGCCATTTTCTGGGACGACCCGAGGGTGCTGTACGTGTCGACCCACCAGTACGGCGCCTTCTATCCGGGGACGGGCGCCCTCGACGACATCGGCGGGCCCGCCGCCCGAGGGGCGACGCTCAACCTGCCGTTCCCGTCCGGCGCCACCGGCGACGTGTACCTCCGGGGCCTCGACGAGGTCGTCGCGCCGGCCGTGGCCGACTTCGCCCCGACCTGGGTGCTCGTCTCGGCCGGCTACGACGCCCACCGGGCCGACCCGCTGACCGGGTTGCGGCTGTCGGCCGGCGACTTCGCCGATATCGCCCGCCGGGTGGCCACCTTCGCCCCGGAACCAGGGCGGCTCGTCCTGTTTCTGGAAGGCGGCTACGA
>JAICGL010000108.1 GCA_025923175.1 Acidimicrobiia bacterium | reverse complement strand
GCCGCCGGCGGTAACGGCACTGCGATCCGGATCGAACGCGATTTCGGCGAGCGGCCCCTCGAGGAGGACCGCCACGCCGTCGAAGCCCTCGTCGGCCACCAGCAGGTTCGAGCCCCGTCCGACGCAAAGAAACGGGACGCCGGGCGTGAGGGCCCGGGCGACGGCCTCGAGGTCGGACTCCGCTCGCACCCGGACGAGCACGGCGGCCGGGCCGCCGAGCCCGTAGGTTGTCAGCGAGGCGAAAGGAACATCGCGCTCGACGGCCGGGCCGAGGGCAGCGGTGAGCCGCGCCGCGACGTCGTCGATCTCAGTCACCCGCTGGCCGCCTTCAGCCACTCGTCGGGGAGCGATGTCACGTCGCCGGCGCCGAGGGTGATGAGCAGGTCGCCGGGCCGCGTCAGGTCGGGCAGCCGGGCCAGGATGTCCGACCGCTTCGGGAGATAGAAGACCCGGTTGGCGGGACCGGCCTCGCACACCGCCTGGAGGATGAGTCGGCCCGACACGCCGGGCTGGGGCGGCTCGCCCGCGGCGTAGACGTCGGTCAGCACGACGACGTCGGCGTCGGTGAACGCATCGCCGAAGTCGCGCCAGAGGCGGGCGGTGCGGGTGTAGCGGTGCGGCTGGAAGACGGCCACGATGCGGGACCAGGCCCCCTCCCGGGCGGCGGCCAGCGTGGCCTTGATCTCGCCGGGAAGATGGGCGTAGTCGTCGACCAGCGTGACGCCGGCGATCTCGCCGTGGAACTGGAAGCGTCGGGCGACACCGGCGAAGCGGCCGAGGGCGGCTACCACCGCATCGAAGGGAACGCCGATCTCGGTGGCCAGCGCCGCCGCCCCGGCTGCATTGCGGGCGTTGTGCCGGCCGGGGGCGGGCAGCGTGATCTCGCCGAGGGCCTCGCCGTGGCGCAGCAGGCGGAAGCGACTGCCGACCCGGTCGCCGTGATAGCCGTCGATGCGGTAGTCGGCGCCATGCGCTTCGCCGTAGGTGATGACCGGCAGGCCCGCCGCCGTCACCCGGGCCGCCAGCCCGGCCGACCCGGGGTCGTCGGCGCAGGCGACCCGCGGACCGGGGGCACTCGAGAGGTAGCGGGCGCAGGCCTCCTCAAGGGCGGCCATGTCGCCGTAGTGGTCGAGGTGGTCGGGCTCGACGTTGGTCAGGATGACTGCCTCGGGAGCGATCTCGACGAACGTCCCGTCGCTCTCGTCGGCTTCGATGACCAGCCACTCGCCGTCGTCGTAGGCGGCGTTGCTCCCGACCTCGTTGGGCTCGCCGCCGATGAGGAACGACGGGTGCCAGCCGGCCGCCCGGAGGATGAGGGTGGTCATGGTCGACGTGGTCGTCTTGCCGTGGGTGCCCGAGATGGCCACCGTGCGGCGCGTGTCGACGATGGCGGCCAGCGCCTCGGCCCGCCGCAGCACCGGGACGCCGCGCTCCCGGGCGGCCAGCACCTCGGGGTTGGTCGGCGGGATGGCGGTCGACACCACCACTGCGTCGACGTCGGCCGGGAGGCAGGCGGCGTCGTGTGGGACGTGGACGTCCACGCCGAGGAACCGCAGCCGCTCCAGGCCGCGCCAGCTCTTGAGGTCGGAGCCGCTGACGGTGTGGCCGAGGCGGGTGAGGATGGCGGCGATGCCGCTCATAGCCATGCCGCCGATGCCGACGATGTGGACCTTCCGGGGCGCGCTGAGGTCGAGGCTCACGACGTCACCGTAGGTTCGTGGTGGTCGGCAACCGCCTCGACCAGCGCCGCCAGCTCGTGGGCGGCGTCGGGCCGGGCAAGCGTGCGGGCGGCGGCGGCCATCGTTTCCAGGCGGTCGTGGTCGGCGAGCAATGGCTCCAGTTCGGCGGCGAGACGGGCACCGGTGCACTCGGCGTCGGTGACCAGCACCGCTGCGCCGGCGTCGACGAGTGCCTCGGCGTTGCGGGTCTGGTGATCGCCGGGCGCTCCCGGAAGGGGCACGAGCACCGACGGCACCCCGGCGGCGGCCAGCTCGGCGACGGTCGTCGCCCCGGCCCGGCAGACGGCCACGGTGGTGGCGGCGTAGAGGTCGGGCATCTGGTCCTCGTAGGACATCAACCGGTAGTCGAGGACGTCGCCGTCGCGTCGAGCGGCCGTCCACGCGGCCCGGGCGCCGTCGTAGCCGGACGGCCCGCTGACGTGGTGGATCGTGAGGTCGGCGCGGCTGCGCCACAGGTCGTAGAGCTCGGCAGTGGCCTGGTTGATGCGCCGGGCGCCGAGGCTGCCGCCGAAGACGGCGACGAGCGGCTTTTCCGCCAGCAGCCGGTCAGCCAGCGGGCTCCGTTTGACCGCCACGACTGCCGCCCTGACCGGGTTGCCGGTCATGACGGCGTCGGGCAGCGGCGTGCCGGGCAGTGACACGGCGGCCCGGGCGCCGAGCCGCACGGCGATCCGGTTGGCCAGCCCTGGCGCGGCGTTCTGTTCGTGGACCACGGCCGGGATGCGCTGGAGGCGGGCGGCGACCAGGCATGGAAGCGAGGCGTACCCGCCGACGCCGACCACGACCGCCGGCCGGCAGCGGCGCACGATCCGCATCGCCCGCCCGAAGGCCTGGCTCGTCTTCACGAGCACCGAGATGTTCTCGGTGGTGAGGCGGCGCTGCAGGCCCCGGCCGGGCAAGAGGTCGATGGAGAACCCGGCGGCGGGGACGGCAGTCTCCTCGAGCTTGCCGGTGTTGCCCACCCAGTGGATCGACTCCCGGGGGTGGCCGCGGGCGACCAGCGCCTCGGCCAGCGCCAGGCCGGGATAGACGTGGCCGCCCGTCCCGCCCCCGGTGATGAGGGCGTAGATCGGGGTGCCCAAGCTCACCGCCCCTGCCGGGCGACGTTGAGGAGCACTCCGCTGGCACACATCGTGAAGAGGAGGGCGGATCCGCCGAACGACACGAACGGGAGCGGCACGCCGGTGACGGGCAGCGCACCGGTGACGCACCCGACGTTGATGATGGCCTGGCCGACGACCCAGCCGGTGATCCCGGCGGCCAGCAACGCACCGAACCGATCGGGCGCCCGCAGGGTCGCCCGGACGCCGAGGACCGCCAGCGCGCCGAACAGGACGAGCACGAGGGCGGCCCCGACCAGCCCCAGCTCCTCCCCGATGATGGCGAAGATGAAGTCGGTGTGGGCGTTCGGCAGGAACATCCACTTCGCCCGGCCGGCGCCGAGGCCGACGCCGGTCCACCCGCCGCTGCCGAGGGCGATGAGCGACTGGGCGACCTGGTAGCCGCCCTCCTTGTAATGGTCGAACGGGTCGATGAACGACAGCAGCCGGGCCCGGCGGTAGGGCTCGACGATGGCCAGGAACGTCCCCGCCAACAGCCCGGCGGCGCCGACGACCGCCATGTGCCGCATGCGGATCCCGCCGACGAAGAGGATGCTGACCGTCACGATGGCCATCGCGATCGTCGTGCCCATGTCGGGCTGGAGCATCACGAGCGCCCCGAAGAAGCAGAACACCAGCCCGACGGGCCGCAGCACCGCCCGCCAGTCGCCGACGCTTCCGGCCCGGCGGGAGAGGAGGTCGGCGCTGTAGAGCAGCAGGGCGAGCTTGGCCAGCTCCGACGGCTGGATGCGCATCGCACCGACGCCGAGCCACCGGGTCGACCCGTTGACGTTGATCCCGACGCCGGGCACGAGCACGAGCATCAGCAGCCCGGCAGAGACGACCAGCGCCGGGCCGACGTAGCGGCGCAGCGTCCGGTAGTCGATGCGGGAGGTGATGGCCAGGGCGATGAAGCCGAGGACCATCCAGGCGAGCTGACGCTTGAAGAACAGCCACGACGACCCGTAGTTGGCCAGCGCCTCGACGGACGACGACGACAGCACCATGACGAGGCCGACGAGGTTGAGGACGACGATCGTCGCCAGCAGCGCGTAGTAGCCGGGCGGGCGGAGGCGGCCGCCGTCGCGCCAGGTCTGCCGCGCCCGGCGGACGGAACGCCCGACCTTCGACTGCCGGGCCTCGCGCCGCTCTTTCCGGGGCGGCGGGGGTGCGGGCCTGGGCTTGACGACCCGGCGGCGTGTGCGGGTGACGGTGCGACCGTCGGACGGCCCGTTGACCTTCGCTCCCCGAGGTGTCGCGCCGGCCCGGCTGCCGCTCGACCGCGAACCATGGGGCCTGGCGATCGTCGTGCGGTGCTCGTCCGGCGTCACGAGTCGGCCTCCCCGGGGTCCGGGGTGTCCCCGGGATGACAGAGGGCGGCAACCTCGCGGGCGAAGTCGTCGCCGCGGGCGGCGTAGCCGCTGTACCAGTCGAATGAAGCGCAGGCCGGCGAGAGAAGAACGGTGTCTCCGGGCTCAGCCAGCTCGGCGCCGAGGCGGACGGCCTCCGCCATCGACCCGGCCCGGCGGACCGGCCGGACTCCGGCGAAGCAGGCTTCGACCTCGCCGGCCGCTTCGCCGATGGCCACCACGGCGCGGATGCGGCCGGCCTCCTGCCGGAGGACGCCGAGGTCGAGGCCCTTGTTGCGGCCACCGGCCAGCAGCACCACCGAGTCGAAGCCGGCCAGAGCGGCCAGGGCGGCGTGGGGGTTGGTCGCCTTCGAGTCGTCGACGAAGGTCACCCCCCCACTTTGGCCTACCGGAGTGACGCGGTGGGGGAGCCCCGAAAAGGAGGCCAGCACGGCGCTCAGGGCGCCGTCAGCGACACCGAGTTCAGCCGCTGCGGCGGCCGAGGCCAGCGCGTTGGCGATGTCGTGGGGGCCGCTCCGGGCGAGGTCGGTGGCCGCCATCAGCGGCGTCCCGTCGGGACGGGCGAGCCGGCCGTCCTGCACGTGCCAAGCTCCCTCGGTCCCGCCCCCGGTGAACGCCACCGAGCGGGCCGGAGCAGATCTGGCAGCCTCAGCCACGGCGTCGTCGTCGGCGTTGAAGACGAGCAGGTCGTCGCCCGCCTGGTTGGCGAAGATGCGGGCCTTGGCGGCGACGTAGTCCTTGAAGCTCGGGTGCCAGTCGAGGTGGTCCTCGGCCACGTTGAGGAAGACGGCAATCCTCGGCCGGAACGTGGCGGTGAACCGCAGCTGGAACGACGAGACCTCCGCCACCACGACGTCGACGTCGTCGTGCACCGCATCGAGGAGCGGGCGGCCGATGTTGCCGGCGGCCAGGGCGCGCCGCCCGCCGGCCGTGAACATCTCGGCGATCAGCGTGGTGACGGTGGTCTTCCCGTTGGTGCCGGTGACGGCCACGAGCGGGAGGCCGCGGGCTGCGGCCGCCACACCGGCCAGTTCGATCTCGGAGTAGATGGGAATTCCGGCCTCATTGGCCAGGCCATAGACGGGATGGGCCTCCGGCACTCCGGGGCTCGGTACGACGAGGTCGGCGGCGGTGACGAGGTCGGCCAGCTCGTCCGGCGCGGGCGCGCCGACCACGGTCACGCCGAGCGCTTCGAGGCCCGCCCTCCGGTCGGCGAAGTTGGCCGAGTCCGGGTTGTCGTCGACGACGGTCACGGCACCGTCGGCCGCCAGTCGCCGGGCGACCGCTTCCCCGGTGATCCCCAGCCCGACGACCAGCTTCAATCGAGCGCCCCCGGGATCCGGATGAAGTCGGCGTAGAAGAGGCCGAGCCCGAAGGCCACGAACAGGCCGGCGATGAGCCAGAACCGCACGATGACGGTGAACTCCGGCCAGCCGGCCAGCTCGAAGTGGTGATGGATGGGCGCCATCCGGAACACCCGGCGCTTGAACCCCCGGAACGAGACCACCTGGATCACGACCGACACGGTCTCGAGTACGAAGAGGCCGCCCATGATCGGCAGCAGGAGGTGGGTGTTGGTGAGCAGCGCCAGCCCGGCCAGCCCCCCGCCCAGCGCCAGCGAGCCGGTATCGCCCATGAAGATGCGGGCCGGCGCGGCGTTCCACCACAGGAAGCCGGCGCAGGCGCCGAGCATCGACGCCGCCACCACGGCCAGGTCGATGGCGTGGTCGGCGGTGACGCCGTAGATGGCTCCGTGGCGCCCCTGCCAGAAGGCGATGATCACGAAGGCGGCGGCCACGAAGGCCGAGGAACCGGAGGCGAGGCCGTCGAGGCCGTCGGTCAGGTTCACGGAGTTGGCCGAGGCGATGATGATGAGGACGGCCCACAGCCCCCAGCCCCACACGCCCAGATCGAGGTCGAGGCCCCGCGCGAACGACAGGTTGGTGGAGACCCCGACCCAGTGGATGCAGAGCAGGACGAAGCCGAGGGCCACCAGCAGCTGCCCCGCCGACTTCGCCCGCTTGTTGAGGCCGAGGTTCCGCTGGAAGCGGATGCCGAGGTAGTCGTCGATGAAGCCGACGAGGGCGCAGGCGACGATGAGGGCCATCAACGTCACGCCGCTGCGCTGGAACCCCTGGCTGCCGGGGCGCAGGTCACCGACGATGTAGCCGGCCAAGGCCGACGACACGATGGCCACCCCGCCCATGGTCGGCGTGCCGGCCTTCGTCTGATGGCCTTCGGGCCCGTCCTCCCGGATGAGCTGGCCGATGTTGCGGGCCCGCAGCACGCGGATGAGGAGCGGCGTGCCGGCCAGGGAGAGGATGAGGGAGGTGGCCGCCGCCAGGAGGAGTGCGATCACGAGGCGGACCCCGATGACCCCGATGACCAATGCAGCAGCGCCGCCGCCACCTGTTCGAGCCCCGCCACCCGGCTGGCCTTGACCAGCACGGCGTCACCCGGACGGAGACGGGGGGTCAGGACGTCGACGGCCGCCTCCGGGCCGACGACCACGACCGCCTCCACCCCGTTCTCCTGCGCTCCTTCGGCCAGAGCGGCGAGTTCGGGGGAGTTGTCGCTACCGGACCGTCCCGGTTGCGGCGCGCCCGCCACCACCACCAGCGTTTCCACCCCGGCGGCGGCCACGAGCTTGCCGAGCCGGTGGTGCTCGGCGGTGGCATGCGGGCCGAGCTCGGCCATCCGGCCGAGAACGGCGAAGCGCCGGCCGGCGCCGAGTCCGGCCAGCGCGTCGACGGCCGCCGCCATCGAGGTCGGGTTGGCGTTGTAGGAGTCGTTGAGCACGATCAGGCCGGCCGAGCTCCGGCGCAGATCCATGCGCAGCGGCGAGCCGACCGCCCCGGCCAGGCCGGCCACGGCATCGCCCAGGCTCACGCCCACGATCCCGGCGACGGCCACGGCGAACGCGGCGTTGCCCGCCTGGTGGGCACCCCGCACCGGAAGCGGCGGCACGTCGGCGGAGCCCCAGGGTGTGTCGAGGTGGAAGGCGGGCCGGAGCTCGTCGTCGAGCTGAACTGCGCTGACCCTGACGTCGGCGCCGGCGGACGTCCCGGCCACGAGGACGGCGGCGTTGGTCCGGGCCTGCAGCCCCGGCGTCATGTCGTCGTCGGCGCTGAGGACGGCGTGCCCGTCGGCGGGCAGCGCCTCGAGCAGCTCGCCCTTGCCCTGGGCCACTTCCTCCCGGCTGCCGAAGAACTCGGCGTGGGCCATGCCGATGTTGGTGATGACGCCGATGGTCGGCCGGGCGACGGCGGCCAGGGTGGCGATGTGGCCGATGCCCCGGGCGCCCATCTCGGCGACGACGGCCACGGCGCCCGGCGGCGCCGACAGCAGCGTGAGGGGCACGCCGATCTCGTTGTTGAACGACACCGGGCTGGCGCCGACCGGCCCGGCCGGGGCCACGGCGGCGGCGGTGAGGTCCTTGGTGGAGGTCTTCCCGGTGCTGCCGGTGATCCCGACGACCGGCACGCCCTCCAGGCGGTCGCGGGCGGCCTTGCCGAGAGTGGTGAGGGCGGCGGCGGTGTCGTCGACCAGCACGAGGCCGACGCCCTCGACCGCACGGCTTACCAGGGCCCCTGCGGCGCCCTTGTCGAGAGCGTCGGCGACGAAGTCGTGCCCATCGCGCTCGGCCCGCAAGGCGACGAACAGCGCGCCGGGGGCGAGGGTGCGGGTGTCGATCGAATAAGAGGAGACGACGGTGTCGGGGGCGCCGCCCAGGAGCTGCCCGCCGGTGATTGCGGCGATGTCGGCGAGGGTCACGTTCACTCGGCCGTACCGTCCGGTCGGGGTCCGGACCACCCGAGCCTGGCCAGCTCCTCTCGGGCGACGGCGCGGTCGTCGAAAGGCACCGTCACGCCACCCGACGTCTGGCCCGACTCGTGCCCCTTCCCGGCCACGACGACCACGTCGCCCTCATCACGGTCGGCCAGCGCCAGCGCGAGGGCGATGGCCTTGCGCCGGTCGGGCTCGACGATCGGATAGACGCCGGAGGGGACGCCCGCCACGACCTCGACGATGATGGCCATCGGATCTTCCGAGCGGGGGTTGTCGGAGGTGACGAAGACCACGTCGGCCAGCCCCGCCGCCGCTTTACCCATGGCCGGCCGCTTGGCCCGGTCCCGGTCACCGCCGCAGCCGAATACGACGACGAGGCGGCCGTCGGCGCCGACGAGCGGCCTGGCCGCCCGCAGCACCTTCTCCAACCCGTCGGGCGTATGGGCGTAGTCGACGAGGACGGGGAACGGCTGTCCGGCCTCGACCCGTTCCATGCGGCCCGGCACGACAAGCCGGGCCGAGAGCCCGGCTGCCACCGAGTCGACGTCGAGCCCGGCCGCCAGCGCCGTGGCCGCCGCCGCCAGGGCGTTCGATGCGTTGAACGGCCCGACCAGCGGCGACGCGACGTCGGCGGAGCCGTAGGGCGACACCAGCCGGAACCGGTTGCCGTCGGGCCGGGCGTCGAGCGCCTCCGCCCGGACCGCTGCCCCGGGCGCGTCGAGCCCGAAGCCCAGGACCGACAGCCCGGCCACTTCGGCCCGGCGGGCGATCTCGGCACCGTGGGGGTCGTCGAGGTTCGTGGCGACGGCGTCGGTGCGGGCCGGGTCGAACAGGAGGGCCTTCGCCTCGAAGTACTCCTCGAGGTCGGCGTGGAAGTCGAGGTGGTCGTGCGACAGGTTGGTGAAGCAGGCGGCGGCGAACCGGGTGCCGTCGACGCGGTGCATGACCAGGGCATGGGACGACACCTCGATGGCGGCCAGGCCCACCCCGGCGTCGACCATGCGGGCGAGGAGCGCCTGCAGCTCGGTGGCCTCGGGCGTCGTCCGCTCACCGGGAATCGGTTCGCCGTCGATGCGAGTCCCGATCGTGCCGATCACGCCGGGCCGGATGCCGGCGACCCGGGCGACGGCCTCCAGCAGGTAGGTCGTCGTGGTCTTGCCGTTGGTGCCGGTGACGCCGAGCACCGCCAATTTGGAGGACGGCCGGTCCCAGGCATTGGCCGCCACCGGGCCCATGGCCGCGCGCACCGACGCGACCTGCACCTCGGCGACCGGGAGGCCCAGCGGCCGTTCCACCAGCAGTGCGGCCGCGCCGGCCGCCACGGCGGCGGGGGCGTGGTCGTGGCCGTCGGCGGTGGAGCCGGGGACGCAGCAGAAGAGGTCGCCGGGGCCGACGGCCCGGCTGTCGTGCGTGACCGACGCGACCTCGGTGCGCGGATCTCCCCGCAACTCGAGCACGTCGACCGAGTCGAGGAGCTCGTGGAGCAGCACCCGGTAGATGCCCCTATCTGTTCGATTGGCCCGACGAGGGCGGACTGCTCCGGCCCTCACCCCGCCCGAGGGTATCGCTCTGTTTGCCCCCCGACGCACCACCCGTCGAAGACGTCGTTGTGCTGCTGCTCGCCGATGCCGACTTCGGACGGGTCGTCGTCGTCGTGCTGCTCGCCGCCGCCGACCTCCGACGGGTCGTCGTCGTGGTGCTGCTCGCCGCCGCCGACCTCCGACGGGTCGTCGTCGTGGTACTGCTCGCCGCCGACCGCGACCGGGTCGTGGTCGTGGTCGACGACTTGCTCGTGGATCCCT
>JAICGL010000107.1 GCA_025923175.1 Acidimicrobiia bacterium | reverse complement strand
ACATCGCGGAGCGCACCGGCAAGCGGCTGATGGATCTGGCCGAGTCGGCCGATCTCCTCCGCCTGCCCGTCGAAGCGGTCCGGGCGCTGGCCACCGCCGGCTACCTCAAGGTCAGCGGCGACGCTGGCACCGGCCCGTCGTTCTCCGTCTCCGACCTGAAGGGCTTCCTGGCCCGCAACGCCGACGGCGGCTCGGCCATCCTCGTCCCCGACGACGCCGATCCCACCGAGCTGCTCGAGGCACTCGAGGGTCGCAGCACCGAGATGGCCCGGCGGGCCCTCGACATCTTCCAGTCGGTCATGCCGGAGGCGTCGATCTGGACGGCCGAGGAGCAGCAGCGTTTCGTCGAGCAGTCCACCGCCCGCTTCGAGGCCATCCTCGCCGTCACCCGGGCCGGGAACGACGTCGACGAGTCGCTGCTCGACGACCTGCGCGAGGTCGGCGCGTCGGCTGCGTGGGCCGGCAGCCCGCTGCCGCAGCTGCTCGTGGTGCTGCGGATCTCCCGCGACCTGGTCGTGAAGACGGCGGTGGAGATCGCCGAGACCCGGGGCCAGGGGTCGAGCCAGGCGCTGGCGCTGCTCCTCACCCGGGTCCTGCCCGCCCTCGACCGGCTGACCGACGCCCTGGCCCAGGGGTACTGGGCGGCGGTCCTCGGCCGGGAGGAGACCGACCGGGCCCGCTACGAGCACGTCGTCGAGCAGTCGTCGGACGGTATCTACGAACTCGACGTCACCGGACGGCTGTCCTACGCGAACCCGTCGTTCCAGGCGATGGTCGGCCAGTCGCTGCTCGAACTCGAAGGCGCCCGGCTGGAGCACATGTTCCAGGTACTCGGCGATTCCGGCGCGGAAGCTCTTGCCCGTCTCGACGCCGTGTCGGCCGAGAGTGGAGGCGAGACCGAAGCGACCTTCGAGGCACTCCGGGCCGACGGTGTGCGCCGGGAGTTCCACGTGGTGACCTTCCCCGCACCCAGGACGGCCAGATCGTCGGCTACCAGGGTGTCGTCCAGGACGTGACCGGGGTCCGGGAAGCGGAGCGGGCCCGCCACGAATTCCTGGCCATGGTGACCCAGGACCTCCGTTCGCCGATCACCACCATTCTCGGCCTCGGCGTGACCCTGGAGGCCTACGCCGAGGAGCTCTCCACCGAACGGATCCGCCGGACGGGTGCCTCCATCCGCCGCCAGGCGGAGCGGATCAGCCGGGTGGCCGACGACCTCTACGAGGTCTCCCGGCTGGAGACCCACTCGTTGCGCCTCACATTGCGGCCGACCGACGTGCTCGGCGCGGTGGAGGCGGCGCTCAGCGCCCTGGAGGACCCGTCGGACGTCGAAGTCGAGGTGCCAGAGGGGATCGAGGTCCTCGCCGACGGCCGGCGGCTGGAGCTCATCGTGGCCAGCCTGGTGGAGAACGCCATGACCCACGGCGCCCCGCCGGTCCAGGTCGAGGCGTGGGAAGAATCCGACGGCGTCGACCTGGTCGTCAACGACGCCGGGCCCGGCGTCCCGGCCGCCGCTGTCCCGACGCTGTTCACGCGGCCGGGCTCGGGCATCGGCTTGTTCCTGGCCCGGGGCCTCGCCGAGGCGATGGGCGGGCGGGTGGCCTGGGAACCCGGCCCGGGCGGTAAGGGCTCGACATTCCGGTTGCACCTGCGCCGCCCACCGATCCGCTGAGCAAACGCACTGCACTGAGGCGCCTTCACCGGACACGGCCGGCGTGGGGCTTCGCCCCACGCTACGGAGGAGCCCGGCGGAGGCCGGGCGGGGGCGGCGGAAGCCGCCCAGAGAAACCGGCTACCTTTCGCGTCCATGGGACTCATGAAGCGGTTTTCCGAAGTCATGAAGGCAAAGACGTCCAAGATGCTCGACAAAGCCGAGGATCCGCGGGAGACCCTCGACTACTCCTACGAGAAGCAGCTCGAGATGGTGCAGAAGGTGCGGCGTGGCCTGGCCGACGTCGCTACCTCCCGGAAGCGGCTCGAGCTGCAGACCACCCAGCTCAAGGCTTCCGCCGACAAGCTGGAGCAGCAGGCCCGCCAGGCGGTCGGCGCCGGCCGGGAGGACCTGGCTCGCGAGGCCCTGAACCGGAGGGGGGGAATCCAGCAGCAGCTCGAGGCCCTCGACGCCCAGCGCGCTCAGCTCCAGGGGGAGGAGGACAAGCTGACGCTGGCCCTCCAGCGCCTCCAGACCAAGGTTGAGGCGTTCCGCACCAAGAAGGAGACGATCAAGGCCACCTACACGGCGGCCGAGGCGACGAGCAAGATCGGGGAGGCGGTGTCGGGCATCTCCGAGGAGATGGGCGACGTCGGCCTCGCCATCCAGCGGGCGGAGGACAAGACGGCCACGATGCAAGCCCGGGCCGGGGCGGTCGACGAGCTGATCGCCTCGGGCGTCCTCGACGACGTGACCGCCTTGCCCGGGGGCGACATCCAGCGCGAGCTCGACGCCCTGTCGGCCGGCTCCTCGGTCGACGCCGAGCTGGCCAAGATGAAGGCCGAACTGGGCTCCGGCGCCCCGGCCCCCAAGGAGCTGGAAGGAGGCGAGTCCAAGTGATCGTGCGCATCCTGGGTGAGGGTCAGTTGAAGATGTCCGACGATGCCCTGCTGGAGCTGAACGAGCTCGACGACGTGCTGAGCAACGCCGTCGACAAGGGCGACGAGGCCGAGTTCCAGGCCGCCCTCACCAACCTGGTCAACAAGGCCCGGGCAGTCGGGACGCCAGTGGCCGACGACTACATCGGCCCGTCGGAGGTGATCCTGCCCGGGCCGGACGCCACCCTCGAGGAGGTCAAGGAGCTGCTATCGGACGAGGGCCTGATTCCCGGATGAGTACGGGGCGTGCCCGGGGGTTTGGGGGTGTCCCCCAAAGAGGCTACCCCCGCGACCCAGGGCTGGCGGCCCGCATGCTCTTCGTCATGTTCCTGCTCGGGCTGCTCTACGTGGCGGTTATGGGCGGGCTGATCGCCTCGGGGATGAACTTCGGGGTGGTGCTGCTCATCGCCGGAGGGCTCCTTTTCGTCCAGTACTTCTTCTCGTCGAAGATCGCCCTCTTCTCGATGCACGCCAAGGAGGTGTCGCCGGAGGAGGCGCCTCAGCTTCACGGCATCGTCGACCGGCTCTGCGCGCTCGCCGACATGCCGAAGCCGCGGGTGGCCATCGCGGAGAGCGACGTCCCGAACGCCTTCGCCACCGGGCGGAGCCCGAAGGACGCCGTGGTCTGCGCCACCACCGGCATCATGCGGCGGTTGGAGCCGGCTGAGCTCGAAGCGGTGCTGGCCCACGAGCTGTCCCACGTCGCCCACCGCGACGTGGCGGTGATGACCATCGCCGGGTTCCTCGGTGTGGTGGCGGGGTTCATCACCCGGTCGATGTTCTGGTTCGGGCCGGGCATGACCGGCGGCCACCGTCGGGACCGGGAGAACAACGCCTTCCTCCAGTGGATGGTCATCGTGCTGGTGTCGATCGTCGTCTACGCCATCTCGTTCCTGCTGACCCGGGCGCTGTCGCGCTACCGGGAGCTGTCCGCTGATCGGGGAGCGGCGGTCATCACCGGCTCGCCGTCGACCCTTGCTTCTGCGTTGACCAAGGTGACCGGTGCGATGAGCCAGATCCCGACGCGTGACCTGCGCAGCGCCGAGGCGTTCAACGCCTTCTTCTTCACCCCGGCCGCCGCCCCCGGTTTCTCGATCTCGTCGCTGTTCTCCACCCACCCGACGCTGGAGCGCCGGTTGGAGCAGCTCGCCGAGCTGGAACGGCAGATGAGCCGGCCCGCATGAGGCCGCTCGCATGAAGTTCCTCGACTCGATCCTCGGCCGGACGAAACCCAAGCGCGCCAACCTCGACGCGCTGTTCGCAGTCCCGTCGGCGGCCATCACGCTTGAAGCGTCGTTGGGGCTGACGTCCGCAGGGTCGGCAGCGGTGTGCTTCAAGCCCGCCTCGGCCTACGACTTCGCGTCGACGCGCAATGAGATCGACGAGCTCCTGACGCTATCGGCGAAGGACACCGGTTCGGAGATCAGCCAACAAGAAGACTCGTACGGCTACCACTGGATCATCGTCCGTGACCCTGACCTGGACGACCTGGTGAACGCCGTCCACATGGTCAACGCCTCGCTGGCCGAGCGGGGCTTCGATCACCAGCTGCTGGCCACGGTCTTCGCCTTTCGAGGCGCGAGCGACGAGATCGTTTATCTCGTGTACCTGTTCAAACGGGGGACGTTCTACCCGTTCGTCCCGGCGGCCGGTGGAGGCGAGCGGCGCGACAACCAGAAGGAGCTGCAGCTGCAGTCGGCGCTGGGCAACGAAGTGCCCCTGGAAGCCGATCTAACCCGCTGGTTCCCGATCTGGGGAGCGCCGGTTCCCTAGCTACACGTCCTGGAGAGGGCCGAACTGGCCCTCCGTGGGCTCCGCTCAACAGAACCACGGCTCGGTCAGCCGTGGCCTCCCCTCGTGCCCGTAGCTGACAGGTTCCGAATGCCGCCCCGCGGCTGAGTGCACCGCTGCTCGAACCCGTTCATAGATCTGCCCGATGGGTTCCCCGGCGGTCTGGGCACCTTCGACGAGGGCGCCGAGGCGGGTCTGGAGTTCGTCGACAGCCGGGTCGTCGGAGGACCACGTCCAGGTCAGCCGCTCGGTGTCATAGCGGCCCAGCCGGCCTTCGGCGGCCAGGGTCGATACCAGGAGTGACCCTTCCGGCACGAGCAACCGGATTGTGAACTGCACCGGATCAACGTTGGGCACGAGATCCATGGCTGCCACGAAATCGACGATGTCGGCGATCTCGTCGAGGGTCGTCCACGGTGTGAACGGCAAGAACGACGGACGGATCTCGATGCTGTGGTCGCGCAGGAGGGCTACCGCGGCGGCGGCGTCCGCAGTGGTGTGGCCCTTGTCGAGCCGCTCCAGCGTCTGGTTGTTGACGGTCTCGAACGCGCTGACGACGAAGAGACACCCGCCAGTCTCGAACTCTCCCCACAACTCGCGGTGCCGGAGGATGTGCTCGACCTTGACGGTGCAATCGAAGGTCAGGTCGGGCCAGCGTTCGTGCATCGCGGCGACGACGCGACGCGAGTGATGCGGACCGTTGAGGAAATCGGGATCGCCGAAGGTGATGTGCCGGGCTCCGGCCGCCACGAGCGCCTCGATGTCGGCGAGGACGACGTCCTCCGGCACGATCCGGATCCGCCCGTTGTAGACCACCGGAATCGGGCAGTGTCCGCACCGGTGCACGCACCCGTGACTGGCCTCGACATACCCGACCGGCCGCTCCTCGCCTCCCAGGGCGAGGTGCGCGTACCGCTCCAACGGCGGCAGCCCCTCCCGGGCCGGGACCGCTGCCGGCCTGCGGCGTCCAAGGTCGATCACCGCCTGAGACGGCTCACTGTCGCGCTCCAAAAGCCCGTTGACCCAAGCGGTCAACCCCTCCTCGTACTCGCCGGCGATGGCATGGTCTGCGAGCCCGGCAGACCCGAGTGTCAGATCACGGCTGACCGTGGCATAGAGGCCGTAGAGGCAGATGGGCAGCTCCGGCCGGGCGGCTCGTACAGCGGCTGCGGCGCGTAAAGCCAGGCGCATCGCGGTATGCATCGGCACCGAGAAGGCGACGGCCTCGGCCCAGTCCACCGGCTCCCTGGTCCAGGGCTCGACCGACGTGTCGAGTGTTCGCACGTCGTGTCCGGCCGAACGGAGCGCGGCCGCCGGCGCGGCGAGGTGCAGAGGCTGATGGCCCAACTCATACGTGGACACCAGCAGCACCTTCATGCCAACGAGCCTAACGGTGGTACCGCCGGCCCCTTACCCGTCGATGACGACGTCGAGGTGGGCGTGCGCCGTGCGAAGGGCGTCTTCGACTTCGGCTGGGGTGGACGCTCGGGCGAAGAGGAAGCCCAGGTAGCGGTCGCCTTCGGGCAGGGGTCGAACCTGCCCGCCAATGGGGATCGAGATCTCCAGAGCCGTGACGTGGGGGACGGCCCGGGCCTCGTCTCGACCGTGGACAGCCACCAGGCGACCGGCAGCAGGTATCGGCAGCATCATCACGCCGGCGGCGACCATCTCCCGGCGGGGATCGATCGGGAGGCCGAGGGCGTGGCGGAGAACTAGCTCTTCCAAGGTCACGCCGGCGGCGAAGCGGAGGGTCCTCGCACAGAGGCCGCCGATCGTGCGGGCGGCGAGTTCGAGGATCCAGGGTCTGCCATCAGGGTCGATCCGCAGCTCGGCGTGGACAGGGCCTTCCTCCAGGCCGATGGCTTCGGCGGCGGCCGAGACCGAGGTTGCGATCTCCGCCTGGAGCTGCGCCGGCAGGCGGGACGGCGTGACGTAGAGCGTCTCCTCGAAGTACGGGCCTGTCAGGGGGTCGGGCTTGTCGAAGATCGCCAGCACCTCCAACCGGCCGCCCCGCAGGAGCGCCTCGACCGCCACCTCTTCGCCCGGCACATAGGCCTCGACGAGGAGCGGTTCCTCGGCGGGGTGCCCGTCCTCCTCCAGGATCGCCCGCACCCGCTCCGCCGCTGCCTCCACGCCGGCCGGGTCGTCCGCCCGGATCACTCCCCGGCTGGCCGACAGCGACACCGGCTTCACCACCACCGGCCATCCCACCTCGCTCGCCGCCGCCACGACGTCGTCACCGCGGCCGACGATCCAAAAGTCGGGTTGGAGAACGTTGGAGGGAGCCAGGGCGAACCGCATTGCCGCCTTGTCGCGGGTTCGGGCGACCGCAACCGGGGCGTTGGCGGGAAGGCCCAGTTCCGCTGCGGCCAGGGCGGCGATCAGAAGGCCCTGGTCGTCGACGGCGACGACGGCGTCGAGGGGGAACCGGGCCGCCAGGGCAGCGATCTTCTTTGCGGAGCCCGGCGGGTCGGAGAGGTCGACGACCAGGGCCCGGTCGCCCATGGCGTCGGCCAGGGTCTGCTCCGTCTCGGACGCGACGACCACGTCGACGTCGAGCCGGCGGGCTGCCTCGAGGAAGTCCGGGGCCTTGTAGGTTCCGCTGGGGAGCAGGAGCAGCACGCGAGGCACGCCCGGTATCATGACTGTTCGCGTTCGATCACGAGGTTGGGTGGTTCGTATGTCTGAGGCTGGCGCACCTTCTGAGGGCGTTCCCGAGATGATCCTCAACGTCACCGAGGTGGCCCGTCAGAAGGTCCTGCGGGTCCGCGCGGCCGAAGACGAGCCGGAGAAGCTCGCCCTGTGGCTGGAGATCGCCGGTGTGGCCAATGGGAAGTACAAGTACGACATGTACTTCCAGCCGGCGGACTACGCCGGCCCCACTGACGTCGTGCAGCGCCACGATGACCTATCGGTCGTCATCCCGGCGTTCTCGGTCGACAAGGTCCGGGGCGCAACGCTCGACGTGGCCGGCGACCCGATCGAGGGCGGCCTCGTCCTCGACAATCCCAACAGCCCGAGCCCGGCCGTCGGCGTAGCCGGCGCCAGCCGGCCCCCTGCCGACCTGAGCGGCGACGTCGCCCAGCGGGTCCTCCAGGTGCTCGACGCACAGATCAACCCGAGCATCTCCTCGCACGGCGGGCATGCAGAGCTCGTCGCCGTGGAAGAAGGCACCGCGTTCCTGCGCCTCTCCGGCGGCTGCCAGGGATGCGGAATGGCCAGCGTCACGCTGACCCAGGGGATCGAAGTCGTGATCAAGGAGTCCGTCCCCGAGATCACCAAGGTGGTCGACGTCACCGACCACGCCAGCGGCGAGAACCCCTACTTCGAGTCCGCCAAGAAGTAGAGGGTCCCGCCAGGGCCAGCGTCAGTTCCTGTTCTGGTCCACCTCGCCGCGCCAGGCGCCGGACTCCCGGCCCCGCGACTCGATGAACGCCTTGAACCGCTTCAGGTCACCCTTCGCCCGGGTCTTCACGAGGCCCAGCTTGTCGCCGACCTTCTCCACGGCTCCCTCGGGCTCGAAGTCGAGCTGGAGCATGATCTTGCTCCGGCCGTCGTCGAGACGGTGAAACGTCACCACACCGGAGTTCGTGGCGCCTTCGGTGGCGCACCAGGCGATGCGATGGTCGGGGGTCTGCTCGGTGATCTCGGCGTCCCACTCCCGGCGCTGACCGGCGATCTCGGCCACCCAGTGGACCTTGGTGTCGTTCAGCTGTCGGACTTCCTCGACACCCTCCATGAACTGGGGGAACTCCTCGAACTGCGTCCACTGGTTGTAGGCCGTGCGGACGGGCACTTCAACTTCCACAGATTCCTCGATGGTCGCCATGTCGGCGTTCTCCTCTTCGCTCTCAGTGCTTTTGGCCACCACCAAGTACCCCCGGGCGAGCGGGGTCCAACCCGGTTACGACTTCCAGTGCCGGGAAAGAGTAGGAGACACTTCGTGTTGGAAGCGGGTACGCCTCTACCATTGCTTCTTGACCGATCGGTCTAGAAAACAGGAGTCGCCACATGCCGACCGCCGTCATCGTCGACGCCGTCCGGACGGCCGTAGGTCGCCGGAACGGCCAGTTGAAGGACTGGCACCCGGTTGACCTCGCCGCCGAGACCCTCCGAACCCTCGTCGCCCGCAACGACCTCGACCCCGCCCTGGTCGAGGACGTGATCATGGGCTGTGTCATGCAGGTCGGCGAGCAGGGCCTCAACGTAGGTCGCAACGCCGCCCTGGCCGCCGGCTTCCCCGAGTCGGTTGTGGGCACCACCATCGACCGGCAGTGCGGCTCCTCCCAGCAGGCCGCCCACTTCGCCGCCCAGGCCGTCATCGCCGGCGCGAACGACATTGTCATCGCCTCCGGGGTCGAGATCATGACCCGGGTGCCGATGGGCGCCTCGGTCATGAGCGGGCCCGGCCTGCCCTTCGGCAACAAGCTCAACGAGCGCTACGCCTCGGTCGGCGGCCTGGTGCCCCAGGGCATCTCGGCGGAGCTGATCGCCGACAAGTGGAACATCTCCCGGGAGGAGCTCGACGCCTTCTCGGTGCAGTCGCACCAGCGGGCCGCCCGGGCCATCGAGGAAGGCCGCTTCGAGAAGGAGATCCTCCCCGTGACCGGCGCCGACGGCGGCGTATTCGACCGGGACGAAGGCGTCCGGCCCGACTCCAACGTCGAGAAGCTGGCCACGCTCAAGCCCGCCTTCAAGACCGACGGGAAGGTCACCGCCGGGAACTCGTCCCAGATCAGCGACGGCGCAGCCTCCCTGCTGATCATGAGCGAGGAGAAGGCCAACGAGCTGGGCCTCCGGCCCCGGGCCCGGTTCCACTCCTTCGCCCTGGCCGGCGTCGACCCGGTGACGATGCTGACCGGCCCCATCCCGGCCACCGAGAAGGTGCTGGAGCGGGCCAAGCTGCAGCTCTCCGACATCGACCTCATCGAGATCAACGAGGCGTTCGCCTGCGTGGTGCTGGCCTGGGAGAAGGAGCACCACCCCGATATGACCAAGGTCAACGTCAACGGCGGTGCGATCGCTCTCGGTCACCCGCTCGGGTGTTCTGGAGCCAAGCTCATGACCACGCTGCTCAACGAGCTCGAGCGCACCGGCGGCCGCTACGGCCTCCAGACGATGTGCGAGGGCGGCGGCATGGCGAACGCCACCATCATCGAGCGCCTGGGCTAACGCCCTGGCCGCTGCGGCCTGAAGCAACACGCGAAAGCGGGGAGCCCTGGGGAAGGCTCCCCGCTTTCGTGGGGGGTACTTGTGCGGGCGAGCGGTTACTCGGGCTTGCCGCTCCCGGACGGGAGGGTACGGCCGCTGTTCTCCGCGCCGGTGTCGATGCTGCCGGCGGGCGTGTCCGGCTTGGCCGGGGCGTCCTCGGGCTTGCCGTTCTCGCCGTTCTTCTCGTCGCCGCGGCCGTTGTTCGCGCCTT
>JAICGL010000106.1 GCA_025923175.1 Acidimicrobiia bacterium | reverse complement strand
TCGCCGAGGAGGTATTCAAGGGAGCGGCGACACCGCTGGCGTCGATGGTGCCGCCGACCTTCGACGTCTCCGAACCGAAGTGGGAGCAGCTCTACGGGCAGAATGCGCCGGCGCCGACGACATCGAGCCGCGGCGGGCCGGCGCCGTCGGGGAAGACGCTGGTCGACAAGTACCTGTCGTTGGCCGGTAAGTCGAGCGGCACCGTGCCGGTCGACCTGTGGTTTAGCCCGACGCACTACGGCCCGACCGAGGAACGGGTCGCCGAGGTGATCGCCCGGAGCCTGGAAGAGACCGGGCGCTTCACGGTCCGGGTCCGCAACGTGGAGTGGGCCGAGTACGGCAAGAAGCGCCGGGCGGGCGAGATGCCGGTATTCCTCATGGGCTGGTACCCGGACTACCTCGATCCCGACGACTACCTGGAGCCGTTCTCCGACCCGAAGATCTTCGACCCGGCCAAGTGGGACGACTCCAAGATGCTCGAACTCGTCCACACCGAGCAGCGGACCCGGGACGAGGCGCAGCGGACCGAGGCCATCCGGGAGGCGCAGGCCTACATGGCCGACCAGGTGCCCTACATCCCGCTGTTCCAGCAGCCGCAGTTCGCCGCCACCTCCGACAAGGTGAGCGGCGTGGTGCTCGATCCGATCCAGATCTTCCGCTTCTGGCTGCTGGAGAAGACAGGCTGATCTGGGCCTCCGTGCGGCACCGGTAAGAATGGGCGCTTGCGGCGCTATCTCCTGACCCGCCTGGCGCTCACGGCGCCGCTGCTGCTGCTCCTGCTGACCGCCACGTTCCTGCTGCTGCGGGTGGCGCCCGGGGATCCGGTGACGGCGACACTGGGCGAGCGGGCATCGGACGAACGGGCGGAGGAGTTGCGCCACAGCCTCGGGCTCGACGATCCGCTGTGGCAGCAGTACGCCTCCTATGTGGGCGGCGCCCTCCGGGGCGACTTCGGACGGGCGATCACGACCGACATCCCGGTATGGAACACGATCCGCGACAAGTTCCCGGCCACACTGGAGCTGACACTGGCGGCGATGCTGGTGGCGGTGGCGGTGGGGATCGGTATCGGCGCGGCCTCGGCCCGCTTCCGGGACACGCCTCTCGACGTAGCCGGCCGGCTGCTCGGCATCGTGCTCTACGCCGCGCCGATCTTCTGGCTCGGGATCTTGTTCCAGTACTTCTTCTCAGTGGAGCTGGGCTGGCTGCCGACCGGCGGCCGGACAGAAGCGTTCGCCGAACCGCGGCCGCTGTTGTCGCTGGAGACCGGCGGAAGCTCGACATGGGATTTCACCGGGCTGTACACGGTTGACGCCCTGCTCACCGGCAACTTCTCTGCCCTCTGGCAGGCTCTGCGCCACCTCGCTCTGCCGGCGGTGACGCTGGGGCTCGTCATCGGAGGGATCCTGGTCCGCCTCGTGCGGGTCAACATGCTCCAGGCGCTGCGCTCCGACCATGTCGAAGCCGCCCGCGCCCGGGGGCTGCCGGAACGGTCGGTCGTGTTGCGCCATGCGCTGCGCAGCGCGCTGGTGCCCGTCGTGGCGGTCGTGGGTCTCCAGTTCGCGCTGCTGCTGTCGGGCGCGGTACTGACCGAGGCAACGTTCTCGTGGCCCGGGCTGGGGCAGACGCTCTACGACTTCCTGCAGGATCGCGACTACACCGCCGTGCAGGGCCTGGTCACGTTCTACGCCCTGTTCGTCGTGGCGGTCAGCCTCCTCATCGACGTGGTGTCCGCCTGGGTCGATCCCCGCATCCGATACTCATGAACCGCATGTTCGGCCGGTGGCGCCAGGCGAGCCGGACGAGCCGGGTACTCGTGATGGCCGGCGCCGCCATGACCGTCGGCTTCGCCGTCGTTGCGTTGCTGGCCCCGTTGTTGGCGCCGTACGGGCAGGCGGCCCACGACGCACCGCAGCTGTCCCGGCCGAGCCTCGACCATTTCTTCGGCACCACCAACGACCGCTTCGACGTGCTATCGCGGGTGATCTTCGGCGCGCGCCTGGCCTTCCAGGTGGTCCTGGCGTCCACCACCTTCGCCCTGTTCATCGGGGTGCCGCTCGGGCTGGTGTCCGGCTACACCGGCGGGCGCCTCGATCGCGCCCTGGTGCTGGTGATGGACGCCCTCTACGCCTTCCCCAGCCTCCTGCTCGCGATCGTGATGGCCTTCGCCCTGCAACGCTGGATCGGCCCGGGTGTACCGGCGGCGGCGCTGTCGATCTCCGTCATCTACATCCCGCAGTACTTCCGGGTGGTGCGCAACCACACGCTCGCCGTCCGGGAGGAGACGTTCGTCGACGCCGCCCGGGCCATGGGCGCGCCGCGACGGGTGATCCTTACCCGGTACGTGGCGGCCAACGTCCTCCAGTCGGTGCCGGTGATCTTCACCGTCAACGCCGCCGACGCCGTCCTCACGCTCGCCGGACTCGGGTTCTTGGGGCAGGGCCCGGGGCTGCGCACGGCCGAGTGGGGCTTCGACATCAGCCGGGCGATCACCGACGTCGGTATCGGCGCCTGGTGGACGTCGCTGTTCCCGGGCCTGGCCATCGTCGCCCTGGTGACGGGCATGTCGCTGCTCGGCGAAGGCATCAACGACATCCTCAATCCCCGCCTGCGCGCCGCCGGCATGTCCGCCGAAGGCCTGATCCCCGGCTTCGACGCCGAAGCCGACGCCACCCCGCCTCCACTGGCCACCGTCGAAGGAGACGCCTCCGAATCCGTTCCCACAGCGGATCCTCCCGCTGTCGAGGATGCCGGACGGGAGCTTCCCCGCTCGATCCAGGCGGTGTACCGGGACGACGCTCCGGCCCGACCGGCCTCAAGCGACGGTGCGGCGGCGCTCCTCGTCGACGACGTGTCGGTCACCTACCGCAGCGCCCGCGGCCCGGTTCACGCAGTGCAGAACGTGAGCCTGGCGGTGCGCGCCGGCGAGAGCGTCGGCCTCGTCGGGGAGAGCGGATGCGGGAAGTCGACGCTCGGGCGGGCCGTCATGGGCGTCCTCCCACCGGTGGCCGAGCGGACCGGGCAGGTACTGCTCGACGGGGTCGACCTCACCGCCGACGCAGAGGCGTGGCGGCGGGCCCGGGGCGACCGGTTGTCGCTCGTGTTCCAGGATCCCGCCACCCGGCTCGATCCGTTGCAGCGGATCGAGAGCCACTTCGTCGAGCTCATCCGGGCCCACCGGCCCGGGACGTCGAAAGCCGACGCGGCCAGGATGAGCCGGGAGGCGCTGGCGGCGGTGGGCGTGCCACCGGCCCGGTCGAGGCAGTACCCGCACGAGTTCTCCGGCGGGATGCGCCAGCGGATCATGATCGCCCTGGCGGTGGTGCTCGAGCCTCGCGTCCTCATCGCCGACGAGCCAACCACCAGCCTCGACGTCCTCGTCGAAGCTCAGATCCTCGACCTGATGTCGGAGCTGCGGCGCCGCCTCGGCCTCGCCGTGGTCCTGATCACGCACAACCTCGGGATCGTGGCCGAGACCTGCGATCGGGTGGCCGTCATGTACGCCGGCCGCATCGTCGAGGAAGGGCCCGTGGCGTCGGTGTTCGCCGCCCCCCGTCACCCCTATACGCAGGCGCTGCTCAGTGCGGTCATCACCCTCGAGACACAGGCCCCGGCCGCAGTCCCCGGCTCGCCTCCCGACCTCGCCGGCTCCCTTCCCGGCTGCCCCTTCGCTCCCCGCTGCCCCCTGGCCATGGCCGTCTGCCACGAGGTCATCCCCGCCGGGTCGCAGGTCGCAGACGACCACGCCGCTGCCTGTCACCTGTATCCGGGTGCCGACCCGACGCACCCGGATCAGGCCTGGGAGCCCGACGGGCGTCGCCTCCGCCTCGCCGAACCGCCGCTCTCCGGAACTCTCCGGTGACCGAGCTCGTGCGGGTCCGCGACTTGCAGGTGCACTTTCCGATCCGGCGCGGTTTCGGCGGAGGTAAAGCCGTGGTGCGTGCCGTGGACGGCGTCTCCGTCGAGGTGTTCGCCGGCGAGACGCTGGGGCTTGTCGGGGAGAGCGGAAGCGGGAAGACCACGCTCGGTCGGGCGATGCTGCGGCTCGTCGCGCCGACGGCGGGAACGGTCGAGTTCGAGGGACGGGACATCACCAGGCTCGGCGAGCGGGAGCTGCGGCCGCTGCGGCGGCGCATGCAGCCGGTCTTCCAGGACCCGCACGCCGCGCTCAACCCGGCGATGACCATCGGCGACGCAGTGGCGCACCCGCTGCTCATCCAGGGTCTGGCGCCGGACCGGGACGCTGCCCGGGCCCGGGCAGCGTCGATGCTGGAACGAGTGGGCATCACGCCGGCGCAGGCGTTTCTCGACCGGTATCCGGACGACCTCTCCGGCGGGCAGAAGCAGCGGATCGTGCTCGCCCGGGCGCTGATCACCGAACCCAGCCTGGTGGTCGCCGACGAGCCGGTCGCCATGCTCGACATGAGCGTCCGGGCGCTGGTGCTCGACCTCATGGCAGGGCTGCGCCGGGATCTCGGGCTCACGTATGTGTTCATCACCCATGACCTCGCCACCGCCCGGCTGCTCTGCGACCGGGTGGCGGTGATGTACCTCGGCCGGGTGGTCGAGATCGGCCCGGCCGCCACGGTGCTGGCCGAGCCCCGGCACCCCTACACGCAAGCGCTGCTGCAAGCCGTTCCCCGGGTGGATCCGGCCGCCGCCGGCAGGGCCCGGCCCGTCCTGCCCGGCGAGGTGCCGGACGCCACCGACGTTCCCGGCGGCTGCCGCTTCCATCCCCGCTGTCCCGAGGCGTTCGCGTTGTGCGGCCCGGACGGTGAGGACCCTGCCCTCGAACCACCCGCCGACGGCGGCCCGAGCTCCGGTGTGACCGTCGCCTGCCACCTGTGCCGGACCGCGTCGCGGGCCTGAAAGACGCTCGCGGCGGTCAGCCAGCGAGCGCCGCGCCGACCGCCGCCACCAGGTCGGCTGGGAGGAAGGGCTTCGGGACCACTGAAGACGCGGCCGGCACCGGCACGTTCGACAGCACGACGACGGGGACGGTGCAGGCTGCCATGACGGGCCAGCCATCGTGCAGCGGCATGGTTGGATCGAGCACGATCGCGTCGAAGCCTCCGCCGGTCAGCAACTCCAGCGCCCGTTCGCCGTCGGCAGCCAGCACGCAGACGTGCCCGGCGGCCACGAGCGCCGCTCGGGCCGCGAGCAGCGAGTCCGGCTGATCGTCGACGACGAGGATGCGGGGCATCCGGCCTCCGGCGGGTTCAGCCGCCGACGACCGCCACACCGGCGCCGTCGATGATGCGGCCCACCTCGTAGGCGGCATGACCGGAGGAGCGCAGCGACGCCACCGCCGAAGGCACCTCCCCCTCGGGGACCACCGCCAGCATCCCGAGACCGAGGTTGAACACCCGGGCCATCTCCTCGTCATCCACCCCGCCCGCCTCGGCCACCACGGCGAAGATGCGAGGCTCGGGCCACGACCCACGCCGGACCTCCGCTCCGAGCCCGCTCGGCAGGACCCGGCTGAGGTTGCCGGGGATGCCGCCGCCGGTGACATGGGCGAAGGCGTGGACCTCCACGTCGTCCGCCAGGCGTCGCATGGCCGGCGAATAGATCACGCTGGGGCGCAGCAGCTCCTCGCCCAGCGACACGTCGGCGCCCGCCCAGGCCGGCTCGTCGAGCGGGCGGTTGCCGGGCTCGATCAGCACCTTCCGGGCCAGCGTGTAGCCGTTCGACCGGAGCCCCGGGCTGGCGATCCCCACCACACGGTCGCCCGACTTCACACCCTTCGGCAGCCGCCCGTCCGCCTCGACCACACCGACGGCAAAACCGACCAGGTCGAACTGGCCTGGCTCCATGACCCCGGCGTGTTCGGAGATCTCGCCGCCGACGAGGGCGCAGCCCGCCTGCTTGCAGCCTGCCGCCACACCGGTGACGATCGCCTCAATCATCGCCGGGTCGTTCTTTCCGACGGAGACGTAGTCGAGGAAGAAGAGCGGCTCGGCGCCGCACACCGCCAGGTCGTCGACTGACATGGCCACGCAGTCGAGCCCGATCGTGTCGTAACGGCCGACGAGGCGGGCAACCTCCGACTTCGTCCCCACCCCGTCGGTCGTCGAGACGAGCAGCGGCTGGCGATAGCGGCCCGGGTCGAGGGCGAAGAACCCCCCGAACCCGCCGATGGCACCCACCACCTCGGGCCGGGCGGTCGAGGCCACGACGGCCCGGATCCGCTCGACCGCTTCTTCGGCCGCCTCGAGGTCGACGCCGGCGGCGCGGTAGTCGGTCAAGACCTCAGCTGCTGCGAAGCGGCTGTTCGGTGGCGTCGGGTGCGCCGTCCTGCGAGTTCGGCTCGCCGGCCAGCTCCTCGACGATCGGAACCGGGTACTTGCCGGTCAGGCACGCATGACAGAACGCCGTCGACGACGCTCCGGTGGCCGCCACCAGGCGGGGCAGCTCCAGGTAGGCCAGCGAGTCGGCCCCGAGGTAGTTGCGGATCTCGCCCACCGACATGTCGGCAGCGAGGAGCTCGGAACGCCGCCCGGTGTCCATGCCGTAGAAGCACGGCCAGCGATACGGCGGCGACGAGACCCGCAGGTGCACCTCGCTGGCTCCCGCCTCGCGGAGCATCTGGACGATCTGGCGGGTCGTCGTGCCCCGCACGATCGAGTCGTCGACCACGACGAGCCGTTTGCCGGCGATGTTCTCCACGAGCGGGTTGAGCTTGAGGCGGACACCCATGCCCCGCAGCTGCTGGGTCGGGGCGATGAAAGTGCGGCCGACGTAGCGGTTCTTGACGAGCCCGTCGCCGTAGGGCACGCCCGACTCGCGCGCGAAGCCCTGAGCGGCCGGCACACCCGACTCGGGGACCGGCATGACCATGTCGGCCTTGGCCGGCGCCTGGCGGGCCAGCTCCTCGCCCATCCGCTGCCGGGCGGCGTGGACGTTCTGGCCGTAGAGCTCCGAGTCGGGCCGGGCGAAGTAGACGAACTCGAACAGGCACAGCTTCGGGTCGGGCTCGGCGTAGCGCTTCGAGCGGACACCGCTGGCGTCGATGACGATCATTTCGGCCGGCTCGATCTCCCGGACGGGCACGGCGCCGACGATGTCGAGGCCGGCCGTCTCGCTGGCCAGCACCCAGCCGCCCTCCAGCCGGCCGAGCACGAGCGGCCGGAAGCCGTTGGGGTCGCGCACGCCGATGAGGCGGGCGTCGTCCATCAGTACGAGCGAGAAGGCGCCCCGCAGGCGGGGCAGCACCTGCTCCAACGGTCCTTCGAGGTCGCGACCGTCGGAACGGGGTTCGTCGGAGTACTCCCGGGCCAGCAGCTCGCCCATCACGTCGGAGTCGGACCCGATCGTGTTCAGATCGAGGCCGAGCTCCTCGGCGAGCTCGATCGTGTTCGTCAGGTTCCCGTTATGGCCCAGGGCGAAGCCGGCGTCGCCGGTCGACCGGTAGACGGGCTGGGCGTTGCGCCAGGTGCTCTTACCAGTGGTGGAGTAGCGGACCTGGCCGATGGCGAGGTGGCCCTCCAGCGGGGCCAGGCGGCGCTCATCGAACACCTGGGCGACGAGGCCCATGTCCTTCACCACGGTGATCGTCTGGCCGTCGCTCACGGCGATGCCGGCTGATTCCTGGCCGCGGTGCTGGAGAGCGAAGAGCCCGAAGTAGGTCAGCTTGGCGACCGGCTGGCCCGGCGCATAGACGCCGAATACCCCGCAGGCTTCGCCGATACGGTCGTCCACTGCCCCGAATCTAGCGGTTAGTGCCCCTGGTGTGGTGGGTCGGCCGCCAGCAGGTCGCTGTATTTGGTCAGGAACCCGTCCTTGAGCAGCCGGGGAACCTCGCGCCGGCTTCCCGCGAGGACCATCAGGGCGAGGACGATGTAGATCACACCGAACAGGATCAGCTCCGTGTCGTGATGCTGCTCGGGCACCACCGCTCCGGCGAAGAACTGGGCCCAGAACAGGCTGAACAGCACCCAAGCTTCCCGCAGCGACATCGACAGGTTGATGAGCACCACGACCGCGAACAACGACTGGGCGGCGGTCAGGAACACCTCTTCCCGCTGCCGGGCGATGATCGGGAGTCCATCGAGCGAACTGGAGGCGATGGCGAAGGCGATGGGCAGTGTGCCGACCAGCAGCGTCCACTGGTTGACCTTGGATGAAACGAGCGTGCCGAGCCCGGCGTTGGTGTTGAGCCGGTAGGCGTACAGCCCGGCGATGAGCAGCTCCGGCGCCTCCGACGCCAGAGGCGCCAGCCACTGGATCAGGAAGAACTCGCTGATCCCGAAGTCGGCACCGGTCTCCTTGAGCGCGTGGGCGAACTCCTCGGCGCACAACAGGATCACCACCGCGGCGAAGAGGAACAACCCGATGACCGCCGCCCGCCGCTTCACCTTGTCGAGCTGGCCCAACGCCTCGGCCGGGCCGACGAGGTGCGGTTCCTCGGCCGGGGCCTTCGAGATCCGGACCATGTAGAGCACGAACAGGCTGACCAGGACGACCGAGTCGATCAGCGTGATCGAGTTCTTGAGCGGGAGGGTGAGCGAGTAGACGGTGGCGACCGAGAGGTAGGACAGCTCGACGGCGTGGGTGCGTTCGAGCTCGACGCTCTTCATCTGCTGGCCGCGAGCCTTGTAGCGCCGCCAGGCGATGAAGACGACCATCGTCCACCCCAGGCCGATGAGGAGCCGGTTGGCGCCGGTCATGTTGGCCAGGGCGAGGGCGCAGTCCGACTCCCGCCCCGCGGCGATATCGGCGGCGGACTGGCAGGCGGGCCCGAACTCCTTGTACGCCTCACCACCGCCCAACGCGAGCACGAGGTCGACCGCGTACTCCGGCAGGACGGCGATGAACGCCAGCACGGCGATGGCCAGGCCGGCGGAGATGTCGAGCTGGGCCACCTCGGCGGCCCACGACAGCATGAAGGCCGCCCCGACGATCGCCAGCCCGAAGATCAGAGCGAGGAGGGGATACGAGATGTCGGTGTGGGCCCGGGAGATGATCGATCCCGGGATGGTCACGGCCACGGCAACGGCCATGAACCGGTACTGACGGCGGCGCCGGTCAAGGACGGCGCTCGGGGGGGCCTCGGCCATGGGGTCGCATCTTAGGGTCGCCTCCCCCCGCTCCAGGCAGCGGCCCCCTCGCGACGCCCTAGCATCCCGGGGCATGAACGAGGCGGTCGGCTGACGGAGGGGTCGCCCCGGCTCCCGCCCCTGGTCGGGGCGATCGTGATCATCGCCGCCTTCGCCGGGGTGGTGGCGGTCCTCTTCCGCGTCGCCGACCGGCGCGAGGCCGGGCGGGCGAAGCAGGCTCAAGAGCCCACCACCATGCCCAGTGCCGGTCTCGACCGCCAGCCGACCGGCGGGCCGCCGGCAGCACCGGGCGAGCCGGAGACGACGGCGACCACCGCCCCGGAGGACGACGAGGGCCCGGCGGTGGTCCTCCGGGGGGACGGGATCGGGGCGTTCACCTTCGGCGCCGACCCCGACCAGGTCCTCGCCGGGTTGACGCTGCGGTGGGGACCACCCGACGGCGACAGTGGCTGGACCGCCGCCGGGTCTTCGCGGTACGGGCCGTGTCCCGGCACGGTCGTCCGGGGAGTGAACTGGCGGGGGTTCACGGTGCTGTTCTCCGACGGGGCGACCCCCCGGGGCACGGCCGGTACCCGACACTTCTTCACCTGGGACTACCAGGTCGACGACCCCACCCGTCCGACACCCGACCGGGGCGGGAACCGCCCGGCGCTCACGACCGCCAACGGCGTGTCGGTCGGGGCGTCCGTCCTGGCGCTCCAGCGCGCCTACGGCGACCGCCTGGAGTTGTTCGAGGAGCCGCCCGACGGCCCGCAGTTCGGGGTGCAGACCCCCGAAGG
>JAICGL010000105.1 GCA_025923175.1 Acidimicrobiia bacterium | reverse complement strand
TGGTCGATGCGGAAGACCTGTGACTCGTCGAACACGTTGTGGACGGCGGCGTTGAGCCGCTGCGCCGATTCGAGGTCGCGTCCGAACGGCTTCTCCAGCACGACTCGTCGGCCCTCTTGCGGCCCGCACTCGCCGAGCCGGGTGATGAGCGTCGGCACGATCGAGGCTGGAACGGCGCAGAACAGCAGCCGGCGACCCCCGGTGCCGAGGGCGGCGTCGAACTCGGCCAGTTGCGCTTCGAGCGGAGCGAGCCCGCCGGGGCTGTCGAAGTCTCCGGCCTGGTAGTGCAGGTGACGGGCGAAGCGGGCCCAGGCATCATCCTGGAGCGACGACCGGGAGAACCCGGCCACCGACTGGCGGGCGAACTCGAGGAATGCCGTCGTGTCCCAAGGGTTGGGGGCATAGCCGACGACGGAATACTGCTCGGGGAGGAGCCCGTCTCGCGACAGGTTGTAGAGGGCGGGGATGATCTTGCGCCGGCTGAGGTCGCCGGAGGCGCCGAAGACGACGATGGTCTGCGGCGGGGGGATCCGTTCCGGCACCTGAGCAACCTACCGCGGCCCGATCGACGAACATGGTGCCCATTCCCGACGGTCCGGTGAGCGCAGCGAGGAGTCTTGGTAATGGCGGCAACGCAGGGTGGTGGCAAGGGCTGGCAGCTGCTGCAGGTCCTGCGGCAGGGCCTCGGAGGGGCCGAGCGGCTGGTCCACAACCCCAGGGAACTCCTCACCCTGCTGACCAGGGCCGAGCGCCGCCTCGACCGGGTCAACGTCGGCCGGCTCACTCCTATCAAGAAGGACGTCCAGACACTGCTTCGGCTGATGCGGGCCTACGGCGAGGGCCGCTACCGGGAGGTGTCGGGCAAAAACCTCGCCTTGGCCGGGCTGGCGATCATGTACCTGGTGTCACCGCTCGACGTGCTGCCCGACTTCCTGCCCGGCGGCTTCTTCGACGACGCCGCCGTCATTGGCTTCGTCGTCAAGAAGATCCGGAACGAGCTGGTCGCCTTCGAGATCTGGGAGCAGGCTCAGGGCAGCCAGGACGGGTGGCGGTAGCCGCTCTGGCGGGCCAGCACCCGGGTCTCGCCGTCGCGCCACAGCCACAGTGACATCTCGGGGTCACGGGCGGCGGCGCTGCCCTCGGGCGGCGCCGGGGCGGAGGAGAACAGCAGCGAGTGGCCGGTGGAATCGAAGGCCGGCCGGTCGACGAAGTCCTCACCCCGGGGGAGGCGGACGACCGACTTGCGGTACGCGCCCCGCTGGTCGAGCAGGACGAGGGTGGCGCGCGTCGACTCGCCGACGCCGCAGCGGCGCAGCGCCAGGTAGCCGTTGTTGTCGTCGGGGCTGAAGCCCACCACCCGCAGGCGGCACCCGGCGGTCTGGTCGACCGGGTCGAAGCGCTGGTTGCGGACGATGGCGCCGTCCTCGCTCACCTCGAGGAGCCGTGCCTCGTCGCCTCCGGCTGCGGTGGCGAGGAGGAGCGTGCCGTCCCGGCTCCAGGCCAGCGGCACGAGCCCCGACTGGCCGCGACCCTGCAGGCCGTCAAGGTCGCCGACGATCAACGCCGCGTCCGGCTCCTTGCAGCCCGTCCGGGAGTAGGCGATGTGGGGCAGGCCGGGGCGGGGGAGCGGCGTCCCCTCCGGGCCCGCCTCTCCGGAGCCCGGCAGCGTCTCTTCCTTGCCGCCCGACAGGGGGATCGACGCCAGGTGGGCGGCGCAGGACCCGTCGCTTCGGGAGAACCACACCGTCCGGCCGTCGGGGCTGAGCGCCGGATCCTTGGCCTTGCCGCCGGGTTGCTCGGCGACGAGCCACCGGTCGACCCGGCCGGTCTCGGTTGATACGACAGCGATGCCACCGTCGAGCGCGGCCATGAACATGGTCGGCCGGCCGTCCGCCGACCCGGCGGGGGCACCGGCCACCACGAGGGCCGCTGAAGCCACGAGGACCGCAAGTTTCCCCAACATCGGCCGCCAAACCTACCGTGCTCCGCCGGTGCCGCGCGCCACACGGCGATACCCTCCTCAGGTGCCTCCCAGCCTCCCCTCCCGCACTCGCACCTACCGCCACCATCACCTCGACAGCACCAGGTGGGACGCCGTGCAGCTCCGGCCGGGCGACATCGTCGTCTCGACCTCGGCCAAGGCGGGTACGACGTGGATGCAGCGAATCCTCAGCCTGCTGGTGTACGGGACGGGCCCGCTGCCCGACGTCCTCTCCAAGGTGTCACCGTGGATCGACTGCCGCTGCACCGACCCGCTCGACGAGGTGGTGGCCCGCATCGACGCGCAGGAGCACCGCCGGTTCCTCAAAACGCACCTGCCGGTCGATGCCCTCCCCTTCGACGAGAAGGTGCGCTACATCGTGGTCGGTCGGGATACCCGCGACGTGTTCATGTCGCTGTGGAACCATTACCGCAACTACACCGAGGTGATGTACGAGGCCACCGCCGCCGGCGACCCGCCCGGCGGTCCGATGCCCCGCTGCCCCGACGACCTCCGCTGGCTGTGGACACAGTGGCTGACCCGGTCGTCGTTCCCCTGGGAGTCCGACGGCTGGCCCTTCTGGTCGCACCACTACCACGCCGCCGCCTGGTGGGAGTTCCGCGCCCTGGAGAACATCCTGCTCGTCCACTACAACGACCTCCAGGCCGACCTCGAGGGTGAGATGCGCCGTGTCGCCGACCACGTCGGGATCGACGTCGCCGAGGAGTCGTGGCCGGCGCTGGTGGCGGCGGCGGGCTTCGAGGCGATGAAGTCGGACGGCGCCCGCCTGCTCGGCCCGATGGACAAGTTCGCCGGCGGCCCGGACTCGTTTCTCTACCAGGGATCGAACGGCCGGTGGCGCTCGGCGCTCACCCCCGTCGACCTCGGCCTCTACGATGCCGTGGCGAGCGATCTCGACCCGGCGCTGCGGAACTGGCTGGAACATGGCAGGAAGGGGCAGTGATGGAGACGGTGCGGGTGGCGGCCGTGCAGGCGGCGCCGGTGTTCCTGGCTCGGGAGGAGACCGTCGACAAGGCGGTCGGGCTGATCGAGAAGGCGGCGGGCGGCGGTGCGGGGCTGGTGGTGTTCCCCGAGACGTTCGTCCCGACCTATCCCGACTGGGTGTGGCGCACCCGCCCCTGGGACGGTCACGCCTCGGCTCTCTATGCACGGCTGCTCGACCAGGCGGTCGTGGTGCCGTCGCCGGCCACCGAGGCGCTGGGGGCGGCTGCGGCCCGAGCCGGGGTCTGGCTGTCGATCGGAGTCGACGAGCTCGACCGCCACAGCACCACGCTCTACAACTCGCAGCTGCTGTTCGACGCGGGCGGGCGGCTGGTGCAGTGCCACCGCAAGCTCATGCCGACCGGTGGGGAGCGGCTGGTGTGGGGGATGGGTGACGGCTCCACGCTGGGGACTGTCGAGACGCCCTTCGGCGTCGTCGGCACGCTTGCCTGCTGGGAGAACTACATGCCGCTGGCCCGTGCCGCCCTCTACGCCCAGGGCGTCGACATCTATCTGGCGCCGACCTGGGACAACAGCGACGTGTGGGTGGCCAGCATGCGCCACATCGCCAAGGAAGGCCGGGTCTTCGTCGTCGGGGTGAACTACTGCCTCCGGGGCAGCGACGTCCCGGCCGACGTCCCTGGCCGCGACGAGCTGTATGGCGGCGACGACGACTGGCTGTCGCGGGGCAACACCATGATCGTGGGGCCCGATGGGGATGTCCTCGCCGGGCCGCTGGAAGGTGAGGAGGGAATCCTCTACGCCGATCTCGATGCCGCCCGGGCCCGGGCATCTCGTCTTCAGTTCGATCCTGTCGGCCACTACGGCCGGGCTGACGTCCTGCACCTGACGGTCGACACGTCCCCCCGCCGGTCGGTGGCGTTCAGCGCCGGGTCGGGTGAGGGCCCGGTGTCAGGGCAAGCGGGGGAGGTCGACCCGGGCGTCGGGGTCGGTGAGTGAGCGCAGGAACGCCACGAGGGCCTTCTGTTCCCTGGCGGTGAGGTTGAGCGGCTTCATCAGCGGGCTCTTGTTGGGAACGTTGCCACCGCCGCTGACGTAGAAGGCGACGACCTGCTCGAGGGTGTCGAACACGCCGTCGTGCATGTAGGGCCCGGTCTGGTCGATGTGGCGGAGCATGGGCGTCTTGAACGCGCCGGTGTCGGCCGGATTCTTGGTGACGTCGACCCGGCCGTTGTCGACGGTCTTCGGGCCGACCTGGGGGACGCCGAGGTTGTGCCAGGCGTTATCGGTGAACAGCGGGGCGACGTGGCATGACGAGCAGGCCGTCCGGGCACTGAAGAACAGATCCATGCCCTCCTTCTGTTCGGAAGACAGGGCGTGCTTGTCGCCGGCCCGGTACCGGTCGAACGGCGAATTGAAGGTGAGCAGGCTGCGCTCGAAGGCGGCGATCGCCTTGCCGATGTTGACCTGGGTGATCCCTTCGGGGAAGACCCTGGCGAACCGATCCTTGTACTCGGGGATGGCGCTCAGTTCCTCGAGGAGCGCCGGGAACGGCTGGCCCATGGCAAAGCCGGGGATCGACTTGTCGACCTGCTCCTCCAGGCTGGCCCGGTTGCCGTCGAAGTGGAGGACCCGCATGTAGGCCGTGTTCCACACCGTGATGGAATTGCGGGGGAGTTCGCCGTTGACGCCACGGTTGCGGGCTACCCCGTCGCTCATCCCCTTGCCGGGCTGGTGGCACGTGCCGCAGGCAATGGTGTTGTCGCCCGACAGGCGGGTGTCGAAGAAGAGCATCTTGCCGAGTGCGATCTTCTCCGGGGTCTGAGGGTTGTCGGCCGGGACGGGCGTCGGACCGAGGACGTCAGCGGCGCTGGCCGGGCGGGCGCTGTCGGTGCTCCAGGCAACGGCCAGGACGGCGACGGCGGTCGCCAGGGGCATGACCAGGAGCCACGGCCAACGAGGAGGATGCATGTGGACGGTCAATCTACTTTTCCGCGCGAGACTCCGCCGGTGACCGAGTCTGCCGAAGTGGTGCTGTACGAGGAGCGCGACGACGTCGCCTTCATCACCCTCAACCGTCCGGAGAAGAAGAACACCCTGACCGAGGCGGTGATCGCCGGTATCGCCGACGGGATCGACCGGGCGACGGCCAGCCGCGCGGCGCGAGCGGTGGTGTTGCGAGGAGCCGGCGGCGTGCTGTGCGCGGGCTACGACCTGACGGGCGAGCCGGGCGGCACCTGGCAGTCACCCGACCGGCCCGGCCTGCAACTGAGCGGCTGGACGTCGCCGTACGACGCGCCGGGGCCCGAACCCCGCCCGGGCGCCTGGGACCCGGTGCGGGACTGGCAGTTCATGGGCCACAACATGTCCCGCTTCATGAAGATCTGGGAGTGCCCGAAGCCGGTCATCGGCCAGGTCGAGGGCTGGGCGCTGGGCGGCGCCACCGACATGGTGCTGTGCTGCGATCAGCTATTCATGGCCGACGACGCCGTGATCGGCTACCCCCCGTCCCGGATCTTCGGCACGCCGACCACGATGCTGTGGGTCTACCGGCTCGGCCTCGAGCGGGCCAAGCAGTATCTCCTGACGGGCTGCGAGATCGACGCCCCGACGGCGCTGCGGATCGGGCTCGTGTCGGAGGTGCACCCGGCCGCGGAGCTGGCGGAACGGGTCGAGGAGCATGCACGGCGCTTCCGGAACATCCCCGCCAACCAGCTGGCGCTCAACAAGCTGCTGATTAACCAGGCCTACGAGAACATGGGGCTGCGGACGACCCAGCTGCTCGGCACCCTCTTCGACGGGATCACCCGCCACACCGAGGAGGCCTACCGGTGGGTGGGCGACTTCGGGGAGAAGGGATTCCGGGAGGTCATCCGCGACCGGGACCGCCCCTGGGGCGACTACGGGGAACGTCCCCGGTAGTATCACCGGAGGCGTCACCGGACGATATCGACCAGCTGCTGGCGCGTTGGGCCCGGCAGTCCAGCCGGCCGTGTCTGTGCGGCGATGGTTGCCAGCCTGTCCCGCATTCCGGGTCGATCAAGAACCTCCGTCGGGAGGACAAGACAGGCGAGTGCATCCAGGTACCCCCGGGCCACCTCGGCGTCGGCAACCGCACCCAGCATCAACCGCAACCCGGGGTCCTCAACCGACTGATCGGGCTCACGCCCCTCGATGACAGCCCGACAGCGCGCCGCCCGCTGCTGGTCCCGATGGAACTGGTCCCGGTACCAGGGGGTGAGGGTCTGCTCCGTCACCCGGTCGAAGGTCTCAATGAGCCCTACGGGGTCGCCTGGACACGACCGGAGGGCGTCGCGGAGGACGACCGCATGAGCCAGTCCCAAGGACATCCCCCGGCCCGCGGTGGGGTTGGTGCAGGCCCAGGAGTCGCCCACCGGCAGCACCCCGGTGACCACCGCGTGGCCCTCGACCACGAGGCGACGGTAGCGGTCTAGGACACCAGCCATGGGAATGACATCACTCACCGGCTCTCCGTCGAGCCAGTGGGCGGCGTGGGGAAAGGCGGCGAAGACTCGCTCCCAGGCGTGGTTGTCTCGGAGGGCCTTGAACGGGGTGTCCCCCGCCATGGGCACCAGGGCGAGAGTCCAGGTGTCGTTGTCAGCGGGCAGGGTCAGGACCCGGAGGGTGGCGATGTCGGCCGCGAACGGTCCGCGGAACTCCGGCAGCTGCCCGTCCCGAGAGCGGTAGTGGCGGCTGTAGTAGGCGAAGCCAGCGTCGGAGGCCTCCTCGTAGGGGGGGCGTCCTCCGGCGGCAGCCACCCACTCGGCCAGCTTGGAGCGCCGGCCCATGGCGTCAACGACGAGCTCGGCCTTGAGCTCGTCGCCGTGGGTGGTCCGCACGCCGGTGACGTGGGGAGTCCCGGCCTGAGCTGAAGGCCCGATCACCAGCTGCTCCAGGCCAACGCCCCGGAGGATCTTGACCCTCACAGTGTCCTCGGCCACCTGGGCTAAGGCCGCCTCCAGCACTGGCCGGCGGGCGGTGATGGTCCAAAACCGCTCGTCACCGTCGCGAGCGGAGCGATCTGGGAGCGAGCGCGGCAAGGCGCTGATGGGGTTGAACCAGCGTCCTCCGAGCTCTTCGATCCGGTCCCGCACCGCGGGCAGCTCGGCATCGAGAAGCTGACGGAAGCGGGCGTGCATGTAATGGGCGCCGCGGAACTGGGGAACGCCGTGGCGGCGCCAGTTCCGCCAGGCCTCCTCCGCGCTTGCTGGCGCGCCGTCGCGATCCTTCTCGAGGACGATCACCTCATAGCCGTCCTCGGCCAACAAGATGGCGGTGGCCAGCCCAATCGGACCGGCCCCAGCAACGACGGCTCGTTCGGCCATCTGCCCTCCAATGCTCGGACCCCAGATCGGTGGGGTCCCAACGTTGATTGTCCGGCTCGCCTTGGTCGGGGACCGTGCCGACGCGCACCCATGATCAGTGATGGGTGTCACTAGAGATCGCGTCGCCGCGCCCTTCGGTACAGGACCGAAGGCAGACAGGCGCCGGCCGGCTCGTCGCAGAGACGGTCATCAGCCCGAGCAACTCCACCACCCCCGGTCCGGGGCGGGTGCACCGGGCCAGGCATTCGCCGTTTGAGCTCGGCATCTGGATGCCTGGGCCGCCGAACGCGGGGGCCGCTCCAGGTTGTTCGTAACGGCTGCGACATCGCTTGTGTCGCCACGTGGACACACCGATGCCGCAGGGCGTAGAGAGGCCGACGGATCGGCCTCTACCATTGCCCTCCGAGAGAGGGAGGTCGGGGTCGATGGTTCGTGCCGATCCCGGGTGGAGCGTCCGATCGACCGGCCGAACGCGGCCACGTCCGGGAGCCGTCGCGGCGATGGGTCGGGTCACCGCCACGGTGCGTGCTCTTCACCGATCTCGTCGGCTCCACTGAGCTGCGCGGCCGGTTGGGGGAGGAGGCGGCCGACGATCTGCGCCGCAAGCACGACCGGCTGCTCATCGAGGCGGTGGAGGCCCATTCCGGCAGGGTGGTCAAGGGTCTCGGCGACGGGATCATGGCCATCTTCACCGGCGCGTCGGACGCGGTGGCGTCGGCGGTGGCCATCCAGCAGGCAGTCGACCGGCTCAACCGTGCCGGGAGGGCGGCGGTGCCGCTGGAACTTCGGGTGGGGCTGTCGGCCGCGGCGGGGGAGCGGCGCGTCGCCCTCCTGGCCGGCGAGCCTGGAGTCGGCAAGACCTGCCTGGCGGCAGAACTCGCAATGCAAGTCAACGATCAGGGCGGCGTCGTGTTAGCTGGGCGGTGCGACGAGGTCCTCGGGGTCCAGTACCAGCCGTTCGTGGAGGCACTGCGGCACCACGTGGACCACGTTCCACCCGATACGACGCGCCCGTCATCACGAGGAGGCGCTTCCCGGCGAAACGCGCATAGCGGGCGACCGTGCTTGCCAACATCTCGTCCGGCGCCAACTCGTCCTCCAAGAACGCGACGGGGTAGACCTGGGCGACCATGAGTATTGAGTCCTTCATCGCCCCGTACTGCTGCACGGCGACCTCGCGTTTGAACTGGTCGGCGACGACCAGTTCGACTCAGCGGCCGTTGATCCCACCGCCGTCATTGAGCGCCTGAAAGAACACCCGAGCGGCCCGTAGCCTCGCCAAGGCAAAGGCATTGGTCGGCCCCGATTCGTCGGTCAGGACGCCCAACCGGATCGAGTCCAGACTGACGCCGGGCGCGCCCGCAGATGCTTTGCTGGCCCCTTCTTCCCGGCTGTCCGCACCATCGCAGGCAAGAGCGATCCGGTACATCGCAACCAGCAGGCACAACCGCATTCGCACCCTGGCGCACCCCTCACCAAAAGAGCTCGCGCCCGGAGGCTCGCCGCACCTCGCCGGCCTCACCGTCCTCCACGGCGACAAGGATTTCGAGCTCAACGCCGGCATCACCGGCCAGCCCACCGAGCGGCTCGCCACCTGAACCTGTGGAACCTTCACCCTTGAGCTGATTCTGGTCAGTCTGCATAGCTTCGTTCAAGCTCGTTGCCGGGATCCCGAGGTGGCAGGCCGCGATGGCCAGATGGGTACGGCAGCAAGGTGTCGTTGAACCGATCCCACGCGTCGCGGAGATCGGTCACCACGTCGGGATGGTGCGCGGCGAGGTTGGCGGCTTCCCGGCCGTCGACGGTCACGTCATAGAGCAGCTCGTAGGGGCCCGGCCGTTTCGGCCAGTTCCCGTGGATCGCCCGGTCGCGCAGGTCACGGAGGTACTTGAATCTGCCTCGGCGCAAGGCGCCTTGACTGGCGATCCGGAAGAACAGGTCATGCACGGGATACGGTGCTCCCTCGGCCAGCCATGGGACCAGGCTCACCCCGTCGAGGGGGTAGGTGGGTTGCGGACTGACTGCCGCGGCGTCGAGAAATGTGGCCGTCCAGTCGACGGTGACGACCGGGTGGTCGCTGACCTGGTGGGCATCGAGCGCCGCCGGCCATCGGAGGATGCAGGGCACGCGGATTCCGCCTTCGGTCAGGTCTCCCTTCTGGCCGATGTGAGGCCAATTGTCGGACCAGCGTTCACCGCCATTGTCCGAGGTGAAGAGAACAAGGGTGTTGTCGGCGATCCGCGCCGTTTCCAACGCCTCGAGTATCTGTCCGATGCCCTCGTCCATCACTTCAACCATCTCGCCGTATTTGGCCAGTGATCCCCCGTCGAGGTGCAGCAGCACGCCCGGGTGGGTCCCGTCGCACTGCCGCTTCAGCCGGGCACCGACGACCTCGTCACCGCGGCCCTCCCAGGGCCAGTGGGGTGCGGTGTAGTTCACCTGCACGTAGAACGGGCCGTCATGGTGGCGCGCAATTTGGTCCGCCGCCCGCTGCGAGATGAGGTCCGTGTAGTAGCCGGCCACCTCGACCGGCGTCTCGCCCTCGTAGAGGTC
>JAICGL010000104.1 GCA_025923175.1 Acidimicrobiia bacterium | reverse complement strand
CCGCGACCTGGTGGAGCGGGAGAAGGTCTTCGCCATCTGCTGCATCATGTCGGTCAACACGTCGGACCCGCTCACGCCGTACCTCGACGAGAAGAAGATCCCCCACGTCGGGGCCGACGGCTGGGGCGAGCCGCAGTACAAGGGCGCCTGGACCTTCCCGGTGTCGGCTTCGGCCGTGACCGAGGCCCACATGCTGGCCAAGTACCAGGCGGAGAACCAGAAGGCCAAGCGGGTCGCGATCCTCTACATCAACAACCCGACGGGCCGGGCCTACGTGAAGGCCTACGACGAGGTGATCAGGAAGTTCGGCGGCGAGGTCGTCTTCTCGCAGGCGGCCACCTTCGATGACCCGGGCACCACGACGTTCATCGCCCAGGCCCGCGCGTCGACCCCGCCCATCGACACGATCTCGACCTACCTCGACCCCGGCATCTTCACCCGGATGGTCCGGGAGGCGGCCGCCCAGAACTACAAGCCCAAGAACGCCTTCTCCGGCGCGGCGGGAATCTTCTTCGAGGTGACGCCGAACTTCACCGGCCCGAACGGCGAGGGCACCATCGCCGCCACCCACTGGGTGACCAACGACCAGGACACGCCGGGCTTCCGGGCGTACAAGTCGCTGGTCGAGAAGTACTACCCGAAGATCGACCACTCGACCTGGACGAAGGGCGGCTACGTCGGCGCCACGATCTTCGGGAACATCATCAAGAGCCTGGGGCTCAACGTGACGCGGCAGCGGGTGAAGGATGCCGCCGACACGCTGACCAACTTCGATTCTGGCCTCGGTGTGACCCTGAATTGGCGTCCCGGCAAGCACCGGGCCAACAAGACCATCTACCTGGCCCAGATCCAGCGCACCGGCGACAAGTTCGCCTACAAGTACATCGCCGGTCCGCTGGTCGACGAGTACGCCGAGACGGAGTAGCCGAGATGGGGACGGCACAGTGACCAAGTTCGTCCAGACGCTCGTCATCGGCGTCCAGTACGGCTGCATCTACGCCATGATCGCCATGGGGATGGTGCTGGTCTACCGGACGACGGGCGTGCTCAACATCGCCCACGGCGGGGTCGGCGTGCTGGCCGGGTTCGTGGCCTGGGATCTCAACACCATCCGGAACTGGCCGTACTTCGCGGCCATCACGGCGGGGATCGCCGTGGCCATCGTCTCCGGCCTGCTCTTCGAACGGCTCATCGTTCGGAGGCTGGCGTCGCCGGCGTTGGCCACGGTGGCCACCCTGGGTCTATTCCTGCTGCTTCAAGGGCTCGTGTTCGTCGTACCCTGGTGGGGCAACACCTGGGGTCAAGCCTTCGACTCGCCATTCCGGACGTGGAAGCCGGTCCGGATCCCCGGCGCCAACTACGCGCTCAGCTGGGACCAGCTGATCCTGTTCGGGAACGTCCTGTTGTTCTTCGCCGGCCTGTACTTCATCCTGCGCCGGACGAGGGTCGGCCTGGCGATGCGGGCGGTCTCCGATGACGCCACGGCGGCGCGGCTGATGGGTATCCGCGAGCGGCTCGTGGCGCCCGTCGTGTGGGGCATGGGATTCGGGCTCTCCGGCCTGACGACGATGCTCCTCGCCCCGATCCTCAGCCTCGACAACACGTCGCTCACCGCCTTCACACTCAAGGCGTTGACCGTGACGTTCGTCGGCGGCCTCACCTCGCTGCCCCTCACCGTGTTGGGAGCGTTCGCCCTGTCGGGCCTCGAGGTCTGGAGCCAGCTCTACATGCGAGAGGTGAAGGGCCTCTCCGACGCCTGGCCGTTCATCATGCTCATCGTGGTGCTCATGGTCCGGTTCGCCCGGGGCACGAAGGCGCTCGAGGACACGGCGGTGGCCCCCGCATGACGACCAGGGCCAAGGTGCTGCGGAGCGTGGGGTTCACCCTGCTGACCGCCTTCGTGCTCACGATGCCGTACGCCATGGGCTGGGCCGGCTCGGCCTTCGCCATCGACTACGGCGTGATCATCGGGATGCTGGTGCTGTCGGTGTCGGTGCTGGGCTGGATCGGCGAGATCTCTCTGGCGCCGGTGGCACAGATGGGGTTCGGCCTGGTGGTCGTCAACCTCTGCCAGGAGGCCGGGCTGCCGTTCCTGGTGATCCTGCCCCTGGTCGTCATCAGCTCGATCCCGATCTCGCTCCTGCTCGGCGTGTTCGCTCTTCGCCTACGGGGCGTGTACTTCGCCATCGCCACGCTGGCCTTCGCCTACACGGCCCAGAAGACGTTCTTCCAGGAGTACCTCGGGGTGCAGGGCGGCTTCGGTGGTACGGACTCGAAGTCGATCACCCGGCCGGTCGGGTTCTCAAGCAGCGAGGAGTTCTACTACCTGCTCATGGGCTCGCTGCTGCTCATGGCGCTGATCTGCTCGCTGGTCAACCGGTCGTGGATCGGCACCTCACTCACCGCCCTGCGCCATTCGGAGGCGGCGCTGTCGGTACTGGGCCACTCCCCCGGGGCCTACAAGCTCTTCACGATCTGCTTGTCTGGCGCCATCGCCACCGTCGGCGGCGCCTACTTCGGCATGCTGCAGGGCCTCGTACCGTCGAACTACTTCCAACCGGCACTGGCCATCCTCTACTTCGGGTTCGCCGTGGCCGGCGGCCTGGGGTCGGTGTCGGGGGCGGTGGTGGCCGGCACGGCCTTCGGTGCGATCCCGAAGTACTTCGACAGCCTGTCGGAAGGGAAGCTCGTCGGCTACGACCTCTTCTTCATCGGCTTCCTGTCGCTCGGCCTGGTGCTGTGGGCGCCGGGTGGGCTGGCCGACATCGGCCGGCGCCTGTGGCGCCGCCTCGAGGGCGAGGCCCCGCCGCCTCGGGCTGTGACCGGGTTCGAGGAGATCGACATCCGCGAGTCCCCGACCGCCGCCGCTGAACAGGGCCTGGCCACGGTGGAGGCGCCATGAACGGGTGGCTCATGTATCCGCCGAAGGACATCTTCGACCGTGAGGCGAAGCTGCGGGCAGCGCGGCTCATGGAACAGCGAGGCCGGCTCCAACGGGTCGGCAGCGGGCACAACGGCGGCCGGGCGGGCACGCTTCTCCTCGACCGGCAGAAGCTGGCCCGGTTCCAGCCGGCCCGGGAGCGGGTCGCCGGCCATCTGGTCGATGGCGCGCTACCGATCCGCCGCCGCCGGATCGAGGGCCGGGAGATCCTCAAGGTCGAGGATCTTGCCATCCACTTCGGCGGGGTCCACGCCCTCGACGGCGTCGACCTCACCGCCCGCACGGCGGAGATCGCCGGCGTCATCGGCCCCAACGGCGCCGGGAAGACCACGTTCTTCAACTGCCTTTCCGGGCTGCTGACCCCCGACCGGGGCCAGATCACCTTCGACGGCCACAAGCTCAACGGCTCGCCGGCCACCCGGGGCCGCCACGGGCTGGGCCGCACCTTCCAGACGCCGAAGCTCTTCGGCACGCTGGCCGTGATGGACAACCTGATCTTCGGCTGCCGCACAGCCGACTCCGCCCGCCGGCAGTACGTCTTCGACCCCGGGCTGCGGCGCTTGTCCCATCAGGAACGGGCGGCGCGTGTCGCCCGGCTGGTCGGCTACCGGGGCGACCTCAACGCGCCGGCCGGCAGCCTGCCCTTTGGTGACCTGCGGACGGTGGAACTGGCCCGAGCGCTGTGCGCCGCGCCCTCGCTGCTGATGCTCGACGAGCCGGCTTCCGGCCTCGACGTCAGCCAGGCCGAGAACTTCGTCGAGCTGTTGCGGACACTCTCCGACCTCGGTCTGTCGATCCTGCTGATCGAGCACGACATGAGCCTGGTCATGGGGATCTGCGATCACATCACCGTCTTGGACTTCGGCCAGGTGATCGCCGAGGGCACGCCGTCCGAGGTGCAGAACAACGAGGCGGTCATCGAGGCGTACCTGGGGAGGGAGCACTGATGCTCAGCGTCCGCGGCCTCACGGTGGCCTACGGGCCCGTCAAGGTCCTCCATGGCATCGACCTCGACATCGGCTCGGGGGAGATCGTTGCCCTCATCGGGCCCAACGGCGCCGGCAAGACCTCGACGCTCAACGCCATCGCCGGACTCCTTCCCCGCGCCGGCGAAATCGTCCTCGACGACGAGCCGCTGCCCCCGGCCGCCGAGGAGGTCGTCCGCCGGGGTCTCGCCCTCGTGCCCCAAGGCCGGCGGGTGTTCCCGACCATGAGCGTCGAGGAGAACCTCCTCATGGGGGCCTACTCCAAGGGAGCCCGGTGGAAGGGGTCCGACGACCGGTTCGCACCGATCTACGACATCTTCCCCCGCCTCCAGGAACGCCGCCGGCAGGAAGCGGGCCGGCTGTCCGGTGGTGAGCAGCAAATGCTGGTCATCGGCCGGGCGCTGCTGTCCGAACCGAAGGTCGTGCTCATCGACGAGCTGTCGCTCGGGCTCGCTCCCAAGATGGTGCTGACGCTGCTGGAGACGATTCAGCGCTTCACCGCCGAGCAAGGTACGGCCTGTCTACTGGTTGAACAAGCCGCCACCGCCGCACTCAAGATCGCCACATCCGCCTACCTGCTCCAGCGCGGCAACGTCGTCTACCACGGGCCCGCCGCCCAGCTGCGCGACGACGTCGACGTGCTCCACAGCGCTTACCTCGGGCAGGGGACAGCCCGTAGGGAATCAGCTCTCCGGAGGTGACCGTGAGACGTCGCAAGTTGTTTGTTGCGGTGCTGCCGCTTGCACTGCTGACGCTCCTGCCAACGGTGCAGGCGGGGGCGGAGCTCGGCCCGCCCGCCGAGGCCGGCGGCGGCGGAGGCGAGGGCGGCAACGGGTTCCATGGGTTCGCCCAGTTCGACACCCATGCCCAGAGCCAGGTGGCGACACTCACCGGGTTCCTCAACGCCTTCCGGGAGGACAACAGCCTGGTTGGGGCGCTGTCCGAGATCAACGGGCCGCCGGGCTCATCCCGCAACATCACCGCGCTGTTCCAGCGGGGGAAGGGCGCCACATTCGTCTACGGCGTCATCGGTGGCTCCGGCGGCGGTCGGGGGACCCTGCCCGACCCGCCGCCCGGGGAGGCCAACGCCTTCTACCCAACCGGCCCATTCGACATGACGTGGACCGGTCCGGTCACCGGATTGGGCATCCCGCAGGTGGTCGACAGCCGTTTCGACGCCAAGGCGACCGAGGAACCCACCGGCAGGACCAGTGGCGCGGTCACGGCCCTCGAGAGTCCGAACCACTTCAAGGTCGGACAGGCCACCGTGGTGGCCCACACCGAACCGGCCGATGGCGGCGTGGTCGCCGAGGGAGTGTCGGTGGTCCACCAGGTCGAGGTCGGCCCGCTCACGATCCAGAACATCGTGTCCCGGGCCTACGCCTTCGTCCCTCCCACCGGTGACCCCAAGGGGATTGCCTCGACCGTGGTCGAAGGGGCCAAGGTCAACGACACGCCCGTCCAGATCACTGACAAGGGCATTGTCGTAGCCGAGAACAGCAACCCGCTCCAGCAGGAGCAGGTCAACAAGGCGATGGCGGACGCCGGCTTCCCGCAGGTCCGGCTCCTTCCGTCGGTCGCCCAGACCGGCGAGGACGGAGCCTCGGTCAACGCCGCCGCCGGCACACTGGAATTCGTCAAGCACGACGAGGCCTTCGGTGCCTCCAACCCGCAGGGCTTCTCCGGCGGCGGCTTCTCGATCGGCGGGGCCGAGGCATACGTCAACACCCGGCGCTGCGACCCCGACTGCGGTGGCGGGACGGAAGGCTCGAGCGACGTGGTCGGCGGCGGCACGGCCGACAGCCCGATCTCCGGAGGCGGTACGACGGACGGCTCGTCGTCGGACTCGCTGTCTTCGGACACGCTGTCCTCCGACGACTTCTCCACCGGCTCCTCCGGCACCACGGCGGCCGGGACGGCCGGCGGCTACGGCGCTGACTCGGCCGCGTCCTTCAGCACTGACACGAGCGGCGCCGGCCTGGGCGGGTCCGGCAACCTGTCGAGCGGTTCGGGCGGCGGGCCGAGCGGGGCGGCGACCACATCCGGTTCGTCCGCGGCCGCCACGCCGTCGAGTTCGGAGGCGGCGCTCGGCGTCACGGCACCGGGCACCGGGGTGGAAGTGCAGACGGCAGCCTTCACCAATCTCGGTCCGAAGAGCGCCGAGTGGGTGCGGGACCTCTACCTGATGGCGGGCCTCGGCCTCGGAATCATCTTCGTCGGACAGCGCCTCGCACGGGCGTTCTCTTAAGACCCAAAGGAAAGAACCATGGAGCGTTTGAAGCGAGACCACGCCCGGCAACTCATCGCCGGTGCCCTGGTGGCGGCGGCCCTCGTCATCCTCATCATCGGATACGCCAACATCCGGGACGAGATCCACGTCGCGGCACAGATGCCGTACGTGCTGACCGGCGGGATCGGGGCCCTCATCCTCACCGGGCTCGGGATGGTCGTACTGCGCTCGCAGGACGACAAGGCCGTCCTCGAGCGCATGGAGGTGCTGGAGGCGACCAACGACGAGCTGCGGGAGCGGATCGACTACCTGACCCAGCTGCTCGAAACCGCCCTGCTGCCCGACGAGGTTTCCACCAAGGCCGTCGAGCCCCGCATGGTGAGCACCCGCCAGACGACCTAGGTCAGAGACAACCAGTTCAGCGCCGACGCCGGCGGAGCCACACGCCGGCGCCGATGAGCAGGACCGCCGCGGGGATCGCGCCGATGGAGCCGATCCCCATCAGCCTCCGGTCGGCCGGCGTGAGCGTAAGGCGGCGGAGGTCGGGGTCGAGGCCGGGGATGGCGACCAGATCTTCTTCGCTGGCCAACCAGTTCAGACTGTTGATCAGCAGCCGGTCATTGGACGAGCTGTCGAGGTAGGCATTGCTGACCCAGTCGGCGTCAGCGAAGGCCAGGAGCCGGGTGCGGGCGATGCTGGCCTTGTCGCCGGGCAGCCGTGTCTCGCCGGTGGGCCTCGCCTCGGAGCGGTCGGCCGCCCCGCCGATGACGACCGGGCCGCCGCGGTCGCCCTTGTCCTCTTCGTAGGTCGCCGGGGTGACGGCCGGATTGACCTCGAGCCATGATTCGTCGCTCGACTGCATGACCTTCGCCACGCTCAATCCGGTGTCCTCGCTGGCCGCGGTGGTGATCCCCCCGGCACTGACGAGCCCAACGCGGGCGATGTCCTTGGCTACGGGCGACTCAGTCGGGAAGGCGTTGATCAGCAACGCGGTGGGATCCCCGGCGACGGCCCGCGGGGGATCGAAGACGAGTCCGGGGAGGAACCGGAGCCCCCACCGGGTCGTGATGGCGTCGAGGTTGGGGCCTCCCGGCTCAGACAGGATCAGCATCTTGCCGTGGTTGGCCATCCAGTCATTGATCACCTGGATCTCGTTGGGTAGCAGCGCGACCGTCGGCGCGGGCATCATGAGGAGCGTGCAGTCCGGCGGGATGGCGCTGGTGACGGTCAGGTCGAGCCCCCGAGTGACGATGCCGTTGCGCTCGGCCGTGATTCGGGCGAGCTGCAGCCCCTGGGGCGCCTCGCTGTCGAGCCGCCGCTCCCCGTTGCCCTCGAGGCCGCACAACGTCTGAGGCGCCCGGCGGACGAGGCGGATCAGAGCGCTGCTGATCGTCTGCTCGATGACGGGGGCCACGACCTCCTTCCGGTCCCCGATCTCGACGACGACCTCACCGTCGTCCTCGGCACCCAGGCGCAGAGCCTCTCCCTGGGCCTTTGCGAAGTCGAGGACTCTGGTGCGGATGTTGGCGTTGACCCGGCGGAACTGGGCGAGGAGCACTTCCGCGTCGCGGGCCTGAGGCGAGTTCTCCGGGGCGAAGGCCGTCACCACCGCCTTCTCTTTCACGTTGCTGAGGACCTTCCTCGAGTCGCTCGACAGCGTGTAGCGGCGGCTGGACGTGAGGTCGACCCGCGCCGTAGCCGGGATCGGGATGAGGTTCAGGGCAAACGTGGCGGCCAGCACGATGGCCGGCAGCGCCGCCGCTCGCGCTTTTCCACCTCGCAGAGGGCTCGCGCCGCGTCGCCGGATCGTCTGCCAGGCGGACGCCACCACCAGCGGGGCGATCATGGCGCTGGCGAAGTACACGGTGTCTTCGAGCCCGGGAGCGCCCCGCGCGAAGCTCTCCAGGTGGGGCTGAAACGACAGGCCCCTGAAGGCGGGAACGTTGTTGGCCAGCTGGCCGACGACGAGCACGGCGAAGGCACCGAGCCCGGCCGCGACCGCCGTCGGCGTCACGGCGCTGGTCATGGTGCCGACCGCGCAGAACACGCCGACAAGCAGCACCGCGCCGAGGTACGAGGCGACGATCGGGGGCCAGTCGGGTTCGCCCCACGCGGCCAGGAACACCGGGTAGACGACGGTGGCGGAGAGAAGCAGCACGAAGAACCCCACGGCGGCCAGCCACTTCCCCACCACCAGCGCCGCCGGCGCGACGGGACGGGCCAGGAGGATGTCTAGGTGACGGCTGCGCCATTCCTCCGCCACCAGGCGGCTGGTGACGATAGGCGCGGTAACGATCAGCACGAAGGCCAGGTTTGGGAACCAGAACCGCAGGCTGGCTTCACGTGAGCCGTCGGCCACCACGAAGAAGATGGTCCCGGTGAGCACGAGGAAGATGGCGGCCACGCCGTAGGCCCAGGGGGCGACGAGGTAGGCCCGCAGCTCGCGGCGGGCGATCCGCAGTGTTCCCCTGAGGGGATTCATTTGGCGGTGCCAGTCACAGCGGTGCCAGTCACAGCAGCGAGGAACGCCGCTTCCAGGTCGTCGCGGGCGGGGGCCAGGAGGCGCAGCTTCCAGCCCCGCCCGACGACCTCGGCGGCGATCGCCTCGGCGCCGGCGGGGCCGGTGACCGTGCAGAGCAGTCCCTCGGGGGCACCCCCGACCCCGGGCATTTCCATGGCCGACACGGCGGGCAGGGCCAGGAGCGCCGCTCGCACGTCCGCTGCCGGTGCGCCCGCCACCTCCACGCGGAGCCGGTTGGCCGTGGCCGCCGCTCCGGCCGGCCGGTCGAGGACGATGCGGCCCTGATCGATCACCACCACCCGGTCGCAGACCGTCTGAGCCTCGGCCAGGAGATGGGTGGAGAACACGATCGACGCCTTCTTCTTCAGGTCGGCCAGGAGCGAGCGCAAGGCCACCACCTGCCGGGGATCGAGCCCCTCCGAAGGCTCGTCCAGTAGCAGGACTTCGGGCCGGTGCGCGATGGCCCCTGCAAGTGCGACGCGCTGCCGCTGTCCTTTGGACAGACGGCCGATGACCCGGTCGGCCAGTTTGTCGGCGCCGACCCGCGCCAGCGCGTCCGTCGCCGCCGCCTTCCGTTTGCCGCGGGGCACGCCCGACAGTCCGGCCAGGTAGGTCACGTACTGCAGGGCGATGTCGTCGCCGTAGAGCGGCGGATCCTCGGGCAGGTACCCGATGCGGGCCCGGGCGTCGGCATCCACGGCAGGGTCGCCTCCATCGAGGTCGACCGTGCCTGCCGATCCAGGCAGCAGTCCCGCCAGGCGCCGCAGCAACGTCGTTTTGCCCGCTCCGTTCGGCCCGAGGAGGCCGAGGATCTCACCCGGGCGGAGCTCGAGGTCGACGTTGTCGACGGCGGTGCGCGGCCCGTACCGCATGACGATCCCTCTGGCCTGCAGCATCGTGGCGAGATCTTATGGATCGAGCGGGTCGTCGAGGGCATCACGCTGCCAGCGACCCTGCCCGTCGAGCCAGGCCTCGAATCCCATGGAGAGGTCGCCGACCACACCAAGCTCGGGCCGGCGGGCCATGACGTGGGCGAGGTGGACGATCGTGAGGTCCTTCATGTCGACGGCCGGATTGTCGAGGAACTGCCACTCCCCTTCCTCGTCGTGGACCACCCCCATCACCGGTGCAGTGCCGAAGGCGATGGACTTGGTCGTGAGCACGAGGGCGTCGGGCGAGACAGGGAACGGCCATCCGTCGGGGATGGGAACGGCGGTG
>JAICGL010000103.1 GCA_025923175.1 Acidimicrobiia bacterium | reverse complement strand
TCGACCCGCCCTTCGAGATGACGGGTGATGACGGGTACCTTGCCCCGCTCGTCGGGCCGGAGCGAGTAGCACCAGCACGCCAGCGGGTTGGCGCCCCGTTCCCGGATGGTGGCGCAGAGGTCGTCGACGAAGGTGGTGTTCCCGGCGAGGAGGTGGGCGCGGTAGAAGACGACGCCGACCGTCGGGAGGGCCGGGTCGAAGGTGAGGTGGTGCAGCGCGTCGGGGTCCGGCCCGAGGTAGACGCCTTCGTCCGGCACCGGGCGCGGCGGGTCGTAGCCGTACGGCGGCGCATTGCCGAGAACTTCGTCGGCGACGAACCGCAGCAGGTTGGCGGTGTTGGCCGGCCCGCCGTGGAGCAGGTAGGGGACGCCCGCGCCGATCACCGACGCCGGAACGGTGGAGGCCGCCATGAGCTCGGGATCGAGGGCCGACTCGCCACCGAAGGCGAGCAGCGCGACGCCGCGCTCGGCGCAGCGGCGGCGGAGTTCGCCGAAGGGTGCCTCCCACGCCCGCCGCCCGCCGAGCAAGCGGACGATGACGGCGTCGACGCCATCGAGGGACGGTGCCGTCTCCATGGCCGCCGGCGACCCGGCCCGCACCGGCGGAAAGCCGTCGGGCAGCATCTCGATCGCCGCCCGGAGGGCGAGGATCTCGGTGTCGGCGGTGGAGAGGAAGAGGATCACGCAGTCTCCGCTGTGGTGATGAGGGCTTCGATTGCAGCCATGTCGAGGTGAGACTCGACGAGATCGGCGAGGTCGTCGAACTGCGCCTCCCTCGCCGACGCGAACGAGAACCCGGACGGCTTGAACTCCTTCTTCCGCCGAGCGGCGACGGCGTCGAGGAACGCGAGGCGGAAGTCGTCGGACTCGAACAGGCCGTGCAGGCTGGTCCCGAACACGGCTGCATCGAAGTCGGCGGCGCCGTCAGCGTGGCGGCCCCAGTCATCGTCGAGGTGAACCCAGGGGGCTTCGGACATCGTCCGGCCGTGATGGATCTGGTATCCCGTCACCGGGCAACCGAGGGCTGACCCCCGGCGGGGCAGCGTGATCTTGCGTTCCTCGAAACGCGTCGTCACCGGAAGCCGACCGAGGGCTTCGATCGTTCCGGCGCCGCTCTCGACGTCGTCGTCGATGTGGTGGCCGAGCATCTGGTAGCCGCCGCAGATGCCCAGGATGGTGGTCGACGGATCGAGGGCCTGAAGCGCAATGTCGAAGCCTCGCTCCCGGAGCCAGGCGAGGTCGGCCACGGTGGCCTTCGTTCCCGGGAGGATCACCATGTCGGGTTCGCCGAGAGCGGCTGGGTGGGTCACGTAGCGGACGTTGACGCCAGACTCGAGGGCGAGCGCGTCGAGATCGGTGAAGTTCGAAATCCGGGGAAAGCGAACGACGCAGACGTCGAGCGTGTCCGGCCCGGCCGAGTCGTCACCCCACGGCCGGCGCAGGGCGAGGCTGTCCTCGGCATCGAGGTGCAGGCCTTCAATCCAGGGCAGCACTCCCAGTGTCGGGACCCCGGTGCGGGCCTCGAGGTCGGCCAGGCCCGGGGTGAGCAGAGCCGGGTCGCCCCGGAACTTATTGATCAGGAAGCCCTGTACGCAGGAGCGAAGGTGGTCCGGGAGCAGCGCAACCGTGCCGTAGAGCGAGGCGAACACACCGCCGCGGTCGATGTCGCCGACGACGACGGCCGGTATGCCGGCGGCATCGGCCAGCCACAGGTTCACGAGGTCACCGTCGAGGAGGTTGATCTCCGCGGGGCTGCCCGCCCCTTCGAGGATGACGACGTCGAAGCAAGCCCTGAGACGGTCGAGGGCGGCCAGCACCGTGGTCCGCAGTTCGGGTTTCGTCGCGTGATACGTGACGGCGTCGAGGTGGCCGACCGGCTCGCCGAGCACGATCACCTGGCTGGTGCGGTCGCTCGACGGCTTGAGCAGGATCGGGTTCATGTCGACCTCGGGCTCGACTCCCGCCGCCAGCGCCTGAACCCCTTGTGCCCGCCCGATCTCATGCCCGCTGCGGGTGACAAAGGAGTTGAGCGCCATGTTCTGCGCCTTGAACGGCGCAACCCTGACCCCCTGCCGGGCAAGCGCCCGGCACAACCCCGTTACCACCCTGCTCTTGCCTGCATCGCTCGTGGTGCCACAAACCATGAGCGCCCCCCGCAAGCCTGCGGGACTGGCGCCTGGAGAGCGGCGAACCCGGTCCTCGGTCATCGCTTCTCCCATGCAGCGACGAGGCGGGCCAGTCCGGCCTCGTCGGGTACGGCGATGCGAATATGCGCGGGAAGACCGAAGCTCGTGCAGTCCCGCACGAGCACACCGCGCCGAGCCAGACTGGCCCGGGCCTCAGCGGCGCCTTCCTCTACCCGAACAAGGACGAAGTTGGCGTCGGACGGTTCGACGCCGGGTATCGCGGCGCCGAGTGCTTCCCTCCGTCGGGCGTTGGCTGCAGCCCACGCCGGCAGGTCGGTTCGCGCGAGGAGCTCGGGAACGACGGCGGCGGCGAGTCCGTTGAGTGCCCACCGGGGCTGGAGTGCTGCGAGCCGTGCGATGACTCCCGGTGCCGCGTGCACGTAGCCAACGCGCAGACCGGGACACGCGAACACCTTCGTGAGAGACCCCATGACGATGGCGGCCCGTCCGGCGGCGACGTCGCCTCGTGACCAGACGCCGGTCGCCAGGGGGTAGAACGCCTCGTCCCATACGGCGGCGATGTCGCCGGCGGCGGCAAGACGGCCCGTGGGGTTGTTGGGATTCGAACGGATCTGCGGTGCGCTCGGGTCGTCTGCCGGATCAACCGTTTCTGCGAGATGCCGGGAGTAGAGCGAGAACTCCGCGGGCCCGCCCACCGCCGCCCGACCGAGGTCCGCGGCAACCAGGGCGATGGCCTCGGCCCCGCCGTTCGTCAGCAGCACGGAGTCGGCGGTTGTCCCCAGGGCGGCGGCCATAGCTTCCGTCGCCGCCGTCGGATCCGGATACCGCAACAGGCTGTCGAGTTCGCTCTTCGCCAGGGCAGCGAGGTCGGGCGCATCGGGATTGAAGCTGGCAGACAGGTCGAGAAGTTCCGACGGCTCGCACCCGAGTGCTGCAGCCACGGCCGCCGCATCACCGCCGTGCGGCCCAGCCGACGGGACGAGGCCGTGTCCTGCCGCGACAGGCCGTTTCACTGCGCCCCCGCCGGTGCGGTTGTGCCTGAGCGCAACCGGTTGCGCTGGAGGCCCCTATAGGGCCCTGAACGCAACCGGTTGCGCTGGGGCACCGGCGTGTCCCCAAACTGGCGTTCCTTTTCCGCCCTATTCCGGTAAAGGAACGCCGGTTGCGTCGGGCGGCGGCGGGTGAGGGCGCCGAGGAGGGCGGGGGTGGCCAGGAGGGCGGCGAGGGCGAGGGTCACGTCCCGGGAGAGGCGGATGGCGGCGTCGATGTCGGCGGCTTCGGGGGGACGGCCGGTGCCGAAGGTGGGCCTCGGGTCGACCCGGCCGGCGTAGACGGTGTCGCCGCCGAGGCGGAGGCCGAGGGCTGCGGCGAAGGCGGCCTCGGCGACCCCGGCGTTCGGGCTGGGGTGGGCGGGTGGATGCACGAGAGCATCGAGCACCTCGCGTGCCTGGGCCGGGCGGACGGCGGCGACCAGCAGGGCGGTCAGCCGGGCGGGGATCCAGTTGGCGGCGTCGTCGAGGCGGGCGGCGGCCCAGCCGAACTGCCGGTAGCGCTCGTTGCGGTGGCCGACCATGGCGTCGAGCGTGTTGGCCGCCCTGTAAAAGCCGGCGCCGGCCGCGCCCCCAACCGCCGCCCAGCAGGCCGGAGCCACGACGGCGTCGACGGTGTTCTCGGCCACCGACTCGACGACCGCTCGGGCCACCCCCTTGGCGTCGAGCGACTCCGGGTCCCGCCCGACCAGCGCCGGCAGCCGCAGTCGGGCACCGTCGAGGTCGTCGTCAGCCAACCGCTCGCCGATCGCCCGGGCCTCGTCACCGAGAGCCCGCCCGGCGACGACGAGCCATGTGGCGACTGCACCCGCCGGGATGGAGGAACCGAGAGCGAACCCTGCCGCCCAGCCGAGCCCGATGCCTGTCGCCGCATACCCTGCGCCCACGGCTCGGCCGTCCCGCCACACCCGAAGCTCGAGAGTCGTCATCGCCCGCCCGAAGGCGGCGACGGGGTGAACCGGCACCGGCGGCTCTCCCAGCACGCGATCGGCCACGAGCCCCACAGCGGCCGCAACAGCAGTCCGGGCCGGGCTCATGGGTGGAGGACCGCTGCGGCGGTGAGGAGGCCGACGGTCTCGGCGACGACGCCGCCGGCGCCAAGGGTGTCGCCGGTGAAGCCGCCGATCCGGCGGCGAGCCAGGACACCAACTCCGGCCGCCGCAACGCCTGCCGCCGCAATGGCGACCAGGGAGCTCGGGTCGTGGACAACCGCCAGGCCGAGGAAAAGCACGGCGCCGATGACGGCCGGCGCCACCCAGGTCGGGCCTGCTGCGGCGAGAGCCTCGCCGGCGGTTGCGCCCTCACCGGCGGCGGGTTCGGAGAGAAAGGACGAGGCGAGGCCGCGGGATCGGGCGTAGCGGCCGGTGAGGGCGGTGACGGCCATCGCCGTACGGGACAGGGACCAGAGGGCGGCCAGGAGCAAGGGGCGGGAGGCGCCAAGGGCGGTGAGGGCGGCGGTGCGGAGGAGGAGTGTGGTGGTTCCGGTGGCGATGGCGAAGGCGCCGACGTGCGGTTCGGCCATCACGGCCAGGCGACGCTCGGCGGGGAGGTGGGGGAGCAGCCCGTCGGCGCTGTCGAGGAGGCCGTCGAAGTGGAGAGCGCCGGTGAGCGCGAGGTCGGCCGCCACGACCAGTGCCGCGGCCGCAAAGACGCCGAGCGCCTCCTCGGTGGTCCACCAGATCGACCCGAGCACCAGCCCGAGCAGTGCACCGACGACCGGGAACCACACGAAGGCCGCCCGGGTGGGCGAGGCCGCGCCGCCCAGGGGAGTGAGGAAGGCGAGCGCCTGCCAGAACCCTCCCCGGGTCCTGGGCTCACCGGTGGGCTCCACCATGGGGTGCGACCGGTTGCGCGCAGGAGGCATCGACGGCCGTGAACGCTCGCCCGACGCAACAGGTTGCGCTTGCGGCTGGGGGTTGGCCACCATCGGGTCGGGTGTCGGGGGCAGGACGTCGGTGGGGAGTTGGCCGGCGGGGAGGTCGATCACCCGGCCGGCGACGACGAGGAGGCAGCGGTCGGCGACTTCGGCGACGCGGCGATTGGCTTCGCCCAAGCGGTCGGCGAACAGGCGGCCGACTTCGCTCACCGGGTGGACGCCGAGGCCGACCTCTTCCGACACCACGATTGTGTCGCCAGGGCGGTGGACGAGCGCCTTCACCAGGCTGTCGATGTCGGCCTCGAGGTCGTTGGCGATCCAGGTGCCGAGGGCGTCGAGGAGGACGACGCCTTCGAGGTGGGCGAGGACCTCGGGCACGGCGTACGGCTCGTCCACCGTCGCCCACGATGCCGGGCGTCGGGCCCGGTGGCGGGCCACCCTGTCGGCGAAGTCGTCGTCGCCGGGGGCGACCAGACCGGTGGCGAGGTAGGTGCCCGGCCCCGGGCCGGCCAGGCGTTCGGCGACCTCCGACTTCCCGGAGCGCACGCCACCGAGGACGAGCGTGATCACGGTCGAGGCTCAAGCTTCGTAGTTGGCGGTGCCCAACGGACTCGGACGTCCACGCGTCTCCTCAGGGTCGACCCCTTTCGGCAGTCAGGTCTCCTGGCTCCCGGATCGACGCCGACCCACCGCCTTCCCGGCCGGAGCCAGTGGCTGTTCCCGACCAGGAACCTGTCGAGGTCGGGAGGTGGGGTGCTCCCCGGTCACAGTTGCGGGACAGCGCCGGCCTTCCACCGGACTTCCCTGAGCTGCGTTCGGGACGGTACGGGCCGTCCCGTTGACCTGTCAATCTGAGGCGGACAGGCCGCCCTTCCGTATCTGGGCACGCATTTCCGCGGAAAGCGCGGTTTTCCGTGCCCAGATGGCGTCAACCCTTCAACTCGTGGCGCAGCACCTTTCCCAGCGCATTGCGCGGGAGGGCGTCAACGAAAAGGACTCGGCGAGGGCACTTGAAACGGGCCAGCCGGTCAGAAGCGAAGCGAGCCAGCTCGGCTTCCTCCGGCGGTGTCGCCGCAGGGGACGGCACCACCCAGGCGGTCACGATCTCGCCCCACTCGGGGTCGGGCGTCCCCGCCACCGCCACCTCGGATACGGCGGGATGCTCGAGGAGGACGTCCTCGACTTCTCGGGGGTAGACGTTCAGGCCGCCGGTGATGATCAGGTCTCTCGCCCGCCCGACGAGGCGGAGGTAGCCGTCGGGATCGTGCTCGCCGATATCGCCCGTCTTGAACCAGCCGTCGTCGGTGAAGGCGGCCGCCGTGGCGTCGGGCCGTCCCCAGTAGCCGCAGAAGACATTCGGCCCCCGGACCTCGACCTCGCCGTCCTCCGCCAGGCGCAGCTCGACGCCCGGGAGGGGAAAGCCGACGGTTCCGGGGCGGCGCTCGCCGTCGTAGGGGTTCGACACGTTCATGCCGGTCTCGGTCATGCCGTAGCGCTCGAGGATCCGCTGGCCGCTGCCGTCGGCCAGCCGGTCGAAGACCGCTGGCGGGAGCGGCGCCGAGCCTGACACGCACACCCGCAGCCGGCCGAGCTCGCTGAGGCGGGGCGACCCCGCCAGCCGGGCGTACATCGTCGGCACCCCGAAGAAGAGCGTGGCGTCGTGGGCGGCGACGGCGTCCAGCACCTCGTCGGGATCGAAGCGGGGGAGGAGGACGGCCGACGCTCCGGTCAGGAGCGTGCCGTGGAGCCCGACGCCGAGACCGTGGATGTGGAACAGCGGCAGGGCCAGCACGAGGCGGTCGTCGGCCGTCCACCGCCAGGCGAGGCGGACCGACTCCGAGGACGCCAGGAGGTTTCCGTGGCTGAGGACGGCGCCCTTCGGCGTGCCCGTCGTCCCCGAGGTGTAGCCAAGGATGGCGGGGTCTTCGGGGCGGACGGCGTCGAGGAGGGGGGCCGGGCCCGGACGGAGGTCGACGTCGGGTCCGACGACGAGGACGTCGGGGTCCGCCCGGCGGATCCACCCGGCCCGGTCGGGGTCGTCGACCACCGCGGCCCGGGGGCTGCTGTCGCCCACGAGATGGGCGATCTCCCGTTCCCGGTAGGCGGTGTTGGCGGGGACCACCACGAGGCCCAGCCGGAGGGCGGCCACGTGGGTCTCGACCAGCTCGACCGAGGTGGCGGCGCTCATCAGGATCCGGTCGCCGGGACGGAGGCCGGCGCCGGCCAGGCGGGCGGCGACCTGGCGGCTGGCCCGGTCGAGATCCCCGGACGTGACCCACCCCCGGCGCTCCTCCCAGAGGAGGGGCCGGCCAGGGGAGGTCTCGAAGTGAGCGGCCAGGGCTTCGGGCAACGTGGCCCCCATCGGGGCATCTCCGAGCGGCGGGCCGGCCGGGCCGGGGAGGTGCATGTGGTGGCCCTCAGTCATTGCCGCGGACCGTACCGGACCACCCCGAACGACAAGCAAACGCGCGTTCCGCCGGCGTGGCGGCCGGCCGTCGGCGGTAGGTTGGCTGAGGCAGAGGAGGGCCGGTGCGGACCACGACGAGAATGCGGGCGATGGCGCTGCTGGCTGCGGCGGGCCTGGTGCTGCCGGCAGCCGCCTGCGGCGAGGACGGCATCACCAAGACCGAGTACCTCGCCAAGGCCAAGGCCGTCTGCCAGAAGGGCAACCAGACCCTCACCGAGGCGTCCAACGCCACGTTCGCCAAGGTTCCGCCCGGTCAGAAGCTGTCCGACCCGGAGATCGAGACCTTCGTCCGCCAGACGGTCATCCCGACCATCCGCGAGCAGGTCAAGGAGCTGCGGGCCCTCCCGCCCCCGAAAGGCAAGAAGGGGAAGGTCGAGGAGATCTACCGGGCGCTCGACAAGGGCCTCGACGAGCTCGAGAAGAACCCGAAGAAGCTGATCGACGGCAGCAACGTCTTCGCCGAGGCCGACAGCCTGGCCGCCAAGTACGGCATCACCGTCTGCTCCACGACGCCCTGACGTCGTAGGCCCAGCAGCCTCCTAAGATGCGGCCGCGACGTTGGCCGTGCAGAAGGCGCAGCGGCTGGCCGCGATCGGAATCGACGAGAGGCAGTAGGGGCAGTCCCGGGTCGTCGACAGCACCTCGGGCTCGGTCTTGCGCCGGGCCATCATCTGGTTGATGGGCCGTATCACCAGGAAGAACAGGACGGCGGCGATGAGCACGAAGCCGATCACGTCGTCGATGAAGGCGCCGTACTTGAACGTGGCGTTGCGGATCGAGAAGGAGAGATCGGCGAAGCTGGCTTTGTCCCCCGGGATGGCCAGGATGGGGGTGAGGAGGTTCTTCGTGAACGAGGTGACCACGGCGGTGAAAGCGGCGCCGATGGCCACGCCGACGGCCAGGTCGACGACGTTGCCTCGGAGGATGAAGGACTTGAAGTCTTTGACGGCGTCTTTCATGGGGGAGCGACCTCCTGAGCCCGGGAACTGTTTGAGCGGTGGGCGCATCTTGTCGCACTCCGGGAGGTTCCTGACGGAATACGGCGAAACACCAGGAAAGAAACAATCGAACCACCTCGTGGAGGCTTGATCGTGCGCGCACGCCAAGGGAGATGGGGCGCCATGCTGGTCGCTGCGGCCGCCGGAATGGCCGGGCTCGCACCGGTGCTCCTGGCCACGGCCCAGCCGGCCTGGGCGTTCGTGGAACGCGTCAACATCGACGGGCGGTCCTACTCCCCCAAGCTGACCGAGATCGAGATCGGCGACGGGGTGATCTGGCGGAACCAGACGGACGAGCCCCACAGCGTCACGTTCGACTCGCTCAAGTGGGACGACGACCTCGGCAACAGGGGTGCCCAGGCGGAGCGTCGCTTCAACAACGCGGGGACGTTCACCTATCACTGCAAGTTCCACGACGGGATGAAGGGAACGGTCGTGGTGAAGGACCCGAACGCCCCCACCACGACCACCACTGCCCGGCCGTCGACGACCACGACGGCCCAGCCGGCCACCACGACGACGACAGCACCGCCGCCGCCGACCACCACGGCCCCGCCAACCACGACGACAACGGCGCCACCTCCCCGGCCACCGGCCGAGGTGCCGGGCCCGCCCGTCCCCACGACGGCCGCTGCGCCGCCGCCGACCATGGCGTCGTCGTCGACCACGACGCAACCGCCGACCAGCACGACCACGGCCGCCCCCACGACGACGTCGGCGCCGCCGGCCCCTCCGGCCGAAGAACAGGTCGCCGCTCCCAGCACGTCGTCCTCGGCACCGCCGACGGCCGAGACCACCTCCGGTGACACCGGCGACGACCAGAAGGCCGCGATAGGCCGGCCCGCCGGGTCGGATGGCGAACTCGACTTCGGAGCGGCCGTCCTCATCGCGCTCCTGGTGGCGGTCGGGCTCTTCGGGGCCTGGACGCTGATCAGGGTCCGGCCCGGCCGCATCTGAAACGACCCAGCCGGGTCGCAAGCGGACAAGTAACCACTCTCCGCGCGAATCAGGGCAGGATACGCACAAGCCCGTGACGAAAGTCACTGCGTGTCGACGTCTTCCGCCCAGCGTTTGATCACCGTGGCCCTGATGACCGGGGCAGTCCTCCTCGGTGCGGCCGGTTCCGGAGTCGGGCCTGCCGCCCCCTTCGCGATGGTCGCCGGGGCGGATGAGTGCCCGCCGGCTGCCGACCCGGCTCAGCCGGTCGTCTGCCCTCCGTCCACGACCGCGCCGCCGGACACAGCGCCGCCGGACACAGCGCCGCCGGATACGACGCCGCCGGATACGACGCCGCCGGATACGACGCCGCCGGACACGACGCCGCCGGATACGACGCCGCCGACGGAGCCTCCGACGACGACGACGAC
>JAICGL010000102.1 GCA_025923175.1 Acidimicrobiia bacterium | reverse complement strand
TGCGGGGTCGCGGCGCGCCGACGGCGACGGGCGCGGCCGGGGAGAGAACGCAGGCCGGCGGGGAGACAGTACGGACCGGCGTAGGGAGTCGGGCCGGGCCGGGGCACCACGCCGGGATGACCGGGCGCGGCCGGAGCCGGAACCGGGTTTCGGGCCGTTTCGGGGATCCGGGGTGCCGAGGCGCCGGCGGGACGAAGAGGCTCAGACGGTTCGCTCCGCGGCCGCGGACGCCGTCGCCCGGGCCAGCGGGGAGCGGCCGGTCCTGCGGATCGTGAAGGGGACAGGGGGCGAGCCGGCTCCGAAGGCGAAGAATGCCGGGCGGGGCAAGCCGGTCAAGCGCGCCGCGCCTTCTGCGGCAACCACGGGGCAGCGACCCAAGCCGGTGCGGGACGGGGCCCGGTTCCAGGAGGCGTTGATTCGGGGGGCCCGGGCTCTGGACCGGGGATACGAGAACGAAGCGCTCCGGATGTTGCGGCCCTACCGGGAGCTCTTCCCGGACCACGTCGAACTGCGGGAGCTACTGGGGCTGACCTACTACCGGCTCGGGAAGTGGAACGCCGCCCAGAAGGAGCTTGACGTCTTTGTCGGGCTGACGGCCTCGACGGAGCAGCATCCCGTCCTCATGGACATCGCCCGGGCACTGGGAAAGTTCAAGAAGGTCGAGCAGCTCTGGGAGGAGCTTCGCGCTGCGTCGCCGGGAGCCGAGATCGTGACCGAGGGGCGGATCGTCGCCGCCGGCGCGCTGGCCGATCAGGGGAAGCTCGAGCAGGCCATCCAGGTGCTGGAGCGTGCACCGGGGAGCCCGAAGCGAATCCTCCCCCACCATCTGCGGCTCTGGTACGCCCTGGCCGACCTCCACGAGCGGGCGGGTGACATCCCCGCCGCGCGCTCCCTGTTCCGGAAGATCTCGGCTCAGGACCCCTCGTTCGTCGACGTCGCCGAACGGCTCGCCGCTCTCACCTAGACCCGCCGCTCGCCGTGTATGACGTCATCGTCGTCGGGCTCGGCGGCATGGGCAGCGCCGCTGCATACCACCTCGCCCGTCGCGGCCAGCGGGTGCTCGGCCTCGAACAGTTCACGCCGGCCCACGATCGGGGCTCGAGCCACGGCCGCTCCCGGGTCATCCGGAAGGCGTACTTCGAGGATCCGGCCTATGTCCCGCTGGTGCTGCGCGCCTACGAGCTCTGGCGGGAGGCCGAGCAGGCGACCGGCACCGACCTGCTCCTGATCACCGGGGCCCTCATGATCGGAGCGCCGGACAGCGAGGTGGTGGCCGGCAGCCTGCGCAGCGCCAAGGAGTGGAACCTCGACCACGATTTCCTCGATGCCGCCGACCTGCGACGGCGCTTCCCCGTCTTCGCCCCCACCCCCGACACGGTGGCTCTGTACGAAGCGCAGGCCGGTGTGGTCCGGCCCGAAGCCGCCGTCGCCGCCCATCTGACCCTCGCCGCCGAGGCCGGCGCCGACCTCCGCTTCGAGGAACCCATCGTCGCCTGGGAGGCCGACAGCTCAGGCGAAGGGGTCACCGTCCCGACGGGGCGCGGCGCCGAGCGGGCTGCCCGCCTCGTCATCTGCCCGGGCGCCTGGGCGCCCGAGCTCCTCGCCGGGCTGGGCGTTCCGTTCATGGTCGAGCGCCAGCTGCAGTTCTGGTTCCAGCCGAGCGGCGACCCCGACGCATTCCTCCCCGATCGGTACCCGGTGTGGGTGTGGGACGGCGGCGGCGACGGCCAGCCCTACAGCCTCCCGGCGATCGACGGATTCGACGGGGGCGTGAAGGCCGCCTGGTTCCGGCATGGTCGGCCCTGCACTCCCGACACCATCGACCGGCGCGTGACGGCGGACGAAGTTGGCGAGATGGCCGAGATGCTGCGCACCAGGGTGCCGCTCCTCCCCGGCCGGTTCCTCCGGGCGGTGGCGTGCATGTACACGAACACCCCGGACCAGCACTTCGTCGTCGCCCTGCACCCCGCCCACCCGCAGGTGGCCGTGGCCTGCGGGTTTTCAGGACACGGCTTCAAGTTCGCCCCGGTGATCGGCGAGATCCTGGCCGACCTCGCCATCACCGGAACGACAGCTCACCCCATCGGGCTGTTCGACCCGCGCCGCTTCGCGATCTCCTAGGTCTTCGAGGCGGCGAAAATGCTGCTCACGGCATCGTCGAGGAGGGTGTCGAAGTCCTCCTCGGTCTGCTGGGCGGAGAGGCCTTCGGTCAGGGCCCGGGAGAAACTGGCCACCACGCCGGGGTTCCGGCTGAGACGAGCGTTGGCCTCCTCGCGGGTGTAGCCGCCGGAAAGGGCGACGACGCGCAGGACCTTGGGGTGATCCACCAGTTCCTGCCAGAAGCCGTCGGCCTCGGGCAGGGTCAGCTTGAACATCACCCGCTGGCCGTCGGGAATCCCGTCGAGCCCGGAAATCAGGGCTGGCTTGAGGAGCGCTTCGGCTTCGGCCTTCTCGGGGGAATGGATGTCGATCTCCGGCTCGAGGATCGGGACCAGACCGTGGCCCAGGACCTGCCGGCCGACCTCGAACTGCTGGTCCGCGATGGCCTGGATGCCGGCCTGGTTGGCCAGCTTGATGACCGAGCGCTCCTTGGTACCGAACATGTTCTTGGCCACGCCCCGCTCGAGCAGGTCGTCGAGGCCGGGCATCGGCTTCATCAGCTGCACGCCGTCGGCCTCCGCCTCGAGGCCCTTGTCGATCTTCAGGAACGGGACGATGTTCTTCCTCGACCAGAGGTAGTCGCCGGTGTCGAGGCCGTCGATCTGGCGGTCCATCGTCTTCTCGAACAGGATGGCGCCCAGGATCCGGTCGCCGTTGAAAGCCGCGCTCTTGATGATCCGGGCCCGCATCTCGTGGATCAGGTCGAACATCTGATCGTCACCTGAGTAGCTGTCCTCGGAGATGCCGTAGAGCTTGAGCGCCTTGGGGGTGCTGCCGCCGCTCTGGTCGAGAGCTGCGATGAATCCGTCCCCTTCGCGCATCTTCTGAATTTGCTCGTCGTTCATGAGGCGCAGCCTAGCCCTGGCGACATACAGGATCGGAGGGCTTCGCCGGTATGATCGGAGATCGGTCTGCCGGCGCTATCGGATCGAGGTGTTTCCCTTGACCACGGAATCGTTCTCCCCCAGTCGCGGGCGCGAATCCATCGATCGGGTCGTCATCCGCTTCGCCGGTGACTCCGGCGACGGCATGCAGCTCACCGGCGACCGCTTCACCGAGGTGAGTGCCGCATTTGGCAACGACCTGGCGACCATGCCCGACTACCCGGCCGAGATCCGGGCGCCCGCCGGGACGGTGGCTGGTGTCTCCGCCTTCCAGGTCCACATCTCCGACCACGACATCTCGACCCCGGGTGACAGCCCCAACGTCCTCGTGGCCATGAACCCGGCCGCGCTCAAGGCTTCGATCCGCGACCTCTTCCCCGGCGCCACGGTCATCGTCAACATCGACGCCTTCGAGGCCCGCAACCTGGAGAAGGCCGGCTACGCCGCCAACCCCTTGGAGGACGGGTCGCTCGACGCCTTCACCGTCTACGAGGTGCCGATGACCTCGATGACGAAGGAAGCGGCCAAGGAGACCGGAGCGAAGCCTCGAGACGCCGAGCGATCCAAGAACTTCTTCGCCCTCGGCGTGGTGTCGTGGATGTACGCCCGGCCGATCGAGCCAGTGGTCGAGTGGATCGAGAAGCGGTTCGCCAACAAGGAGATCGTCCGCGACGCCAACCTGGCGGCGTTCAAGGCGGGGTTCAACTTCGGCGAGACGGCCGAGCTGTTCCAGCACTCCTTCGAGATCGCTCCGGCCGTCCTGCCCAAGGGCCGGTACCGCAACATCACCGGCAACCTCGCCCTGGCCTACGGCCTGCTGGCCGCCAGCCGCCAGTCGGGCCTCGACCTGTTCCTCGGGTCGTACCCGATCACGCCGGCGTCGGACATCCTCCACGAGCTGTCGAAGCACAAGTCGTTCGGTGTCCGCACGATGCAGGCGGAGGACGAGATCGCCGGCATCGGCGCCGCCCTCGGCGCCTCTTTCGCCGGCCAACTCGGCGTCACGACCACCTCCGGCCCGGGTATCGACCTCAAGTCGGAGACCATCGGCCTGGCCGTGAGCATGGAGCTGCCGCTGATCATCGTCGACATCCAGCGGGGCGGCCCCTCCACCGGCCTGCCGACCAAAACGGAGCAGGCCGACCTGCTCCACGCCATGTTCGGCCGTCACGGTGAGGCACCCGTCCCCATCGTGGCTGCCAAGTCGCCTGGGCACTGTTTCGACGCCGCGCTCGAGGCGGCCCGCATCGCCCTCAAGTACCGGACGCCGGTCTTCCTGCTGTCCGACGGCTATCTGGCCAACGGCGCAGAACCGTGGCGGATCCCCGAGGTGTCCGAGCTGCCCGACCTGCGGGTGGAGTTCACCACCGAGCCGAACCACGGCGACGACTTCTGGCCCTACCTGCGCGACCCCGAGACGCTGGCCCGGCCCTGGGCCATCCCCGGTACCCCCGGCCTCATGCATCGCATCGGCGGTATCGAGAAGGAGGACGGGACGGGCAACATCTCCTACGACCCGGACAATCACGAGAAGATGACCCACCTCCGGGCGGCCAAGGTGGCCGGGATCGCCAAGGACATCCCCGCCCTCGAGGTCGACGCCGTCGACGGCTCCAAGGTGCTGGTGCTCAGCTGGGGCGGCACGTGGGGGGTGACCCACGCCGGCGTCTACCGGGCCCGGGCCCGCAACCGCCGGGTCGACTGGGCGCACCTCATCCACCTCAACCCGTTCCCCGCCAACATCGGCGAGATCCTGGCCGGCTACGACCGGGTCATGGTTCCGGAGCTCAACATGGGTCAGCTGGCCAAGCTGATCCGGATGGACTTCGACGTGAACGTGGTCCGGCTCAACAAGATCAAGGGCGTCCACTTCCGAGCAGCCGAGATCGAGGCCTGCATCCTGGAGCTGACCGAAAATGACTGAAACCAACGGCCACGCCACGACCACCAATGGGCTCGACAGTGCCAACGGGAATGGTGACGGCGGCCATGGGGAGCCCGTCAAGCTGGCCCGGAAGGACTTCACGTCGGACCAGGAGGTCCGCTGGTGCCCGGGCTGCGGCGACTACTCGGTGCTCGCCGCCGTGCAGTTCCTCCTGCCCGAGCTGAACGTGAAGCGGGAGAACACGGTCTTCGTGTCGGGCATCGGCTGCTCGAGCCGCTTCCCGTACTACATGGAGACGTACGGGATGCACTCCATTCACGGCCGGGCGCCGGCCATCGCCAGCGGTATCGCCGTCTCACGGCCCGACCTCGACGTCTGGGTCGTCACCGGTGACGGCGACGGCCTGTCGATCGGCGGGAACCATCTCATTCATGCTCTGCGCCGCAACGTCAACCTCACGATCCTGCTGTTCAACAACCAGATCTACGGGCTGACCAAGGGGCAGTACTCGCCGACCAGCGAGCTCGGGAAGGTCACGAAATCGACGCCGTTCGGGTCGATCGACCACCCCTTCAACCCGGTGTCGCTGGCCATCGGGTCCGAGGCGTCGTTCGTGGCCCGGACCCACGACATGGACCGCAAGCACATGATGGAGGTCTTCCGCCGGGCCTACGAGCACAAGGGCGGAGCGTTCGTCGAGATCTATCAGAACTGCAACGTCTTCAACGACGGCGCCTTCGAAGCGGTGACCGCCCGGGATTCCCGGGCCGACATGATCATCGACCTCAAGCACGGCGAGCCGATCCGCTTCGGCAAGGACAACGACAAGGGCGTCGTGGCCACCGAGCTCGGCCACCTGGAGATCGTCGACGTCGCCTCGGTGGGGGAGGACCGGCTGCTCGTCCACGACGAGTCCCGCGACAGCCCGACGCTGGCCTTCGCACTCTCTCGCCTGGCCGACTCGCCCACGACACCGACGCCGATGGGCGTGTTCCGGGCGGTCGAGCGGCCGGTCTACGGCGACGCGATGAACGCCCAGATCGCCTCGGCCCAGGAGCGCCAGGGGAAGGGCGATCTCTCCGCCCTGATCGCCTCCGGCTCGACCTGGGAGGTCTAGCGTCTCGACGCTGCCCAAAAGCGGGTTCAGCGTGCCCTTATGCCCCATTTCTGGGGGTAAGTGACCGACGGGTATCATCCGATGCATGTCCGGTCGCGCGCGCCTGGAAGTCTTCGCCCTCGCGGTGTTGTTCCTGGTCAGCGCCTCGGCCGTGCCCGCCCAGGCGGCGGAAAGCCGGGGCGCGGCGACGCATGACGGTTGGTGGAATCGCCTCCAGGGTCCCCAGGAAGGCGAGCCTGCGGGCAACCCGATCCGGCCCATCGTCCCGGCCCTCCCCAAACCTCCCAACGTGCCGGCCGACGCCATCTCCGTCGGCGCCACCGCCGGCCAGGTCGACAAGGTTGCCGCCGTCGGCGTCGACCTGGTTCTGGCCGACGGCGCCACGCTCGACGGGCTCGTGCTCCGGCTCAAGGAATCCGACGCCAGCGGCGCCAACGTCGGCGCCGATAAGGCCAAGGTTCTCGCCTGCCCGGCCACCGCCCCCTGGGGCCCCGGCCAGAACGCCAACTGGCAGGACCGTCCCCCAGCCGACTGCAGCCTCGGCTCGGCCGAGGGCGCGCGGGGCGAGGACGGCATCTGGAGCTTCGATCTGGCAGCCATCGGTCGGCTCTGGGCTGACCCGTTCGCTCCCCTGCCGGCGCACGGCGTCGTGCTGTCGGTCGATCCGGCGGGGTCGCAGTCCCCGGTTCAGGTGAGTTGGCTCAACCTCGAGACCGGCAAGGTCGGCCTCGAGTTGGCGGCGACTCCACCCACTGGGGGGACCACCGACGGCGGCCCGTACTCCACCGACCCGGCCGCCGTCGCGCCGGCGGAGACCCCCGCCGGGACGCCGGACAGCACCGCCGACAGCCGTGCCTTTCCCCCGACCGTGGCTGCCGCCACCGGAACACCGGACTACGCGACCGGAACAGGCGCCGGCGCCGACGCAACGACGCCGACCGCCTCCGATACCTCAGCCATGGGAGCCACCCCGGAGTCGCCCCCGGAGACGATCGTGAGCGCCGCTCCCGATCGTTCGGCCGGCGTCCTCCAGTCCCGCCGCGCAGTGGACTTCTGGGAACGCGTCCCGACGACCACCGCCCTGCTCATCCCCGTCGCCTTCGGTCTCGTCCTTCTCATCAGCGTGACCCTCGGGCCGGCGGGTCGACCGTCACCGGTCTTCCGTCGGGAGGGTGGCCTCAGCCGTGCCCTCGCCCGCCGGAACCCGCGCTCAGCAGACGGCGCTTGATCCCCGGGGTTCGGGGGGTCCCCGAGAGAAAGAGTGCCCAGGAGAACCTATGAGACATCGTTCTGCACAGGTTGCCGTCGCCCGGGGTGCCGCCCTGACCCTCGCGCTGCTCCTCGCCGCCGCCTGCGGGCAGAAGGCCGGCGTCGGCGACGATGCAGCGGCGCCGTCGGCGGCGGACCAGGCGGCAGCGGGCGCCCCGGCGTCCCAGATCACGCCGTCAGATGGAAGTTCAACCGTCGACACCAGCGGAGCGGTGGGCTCCGCCGCTCCTTCCGCCGGTTCGGCGGGCGCGGGTGCCCCGGCCGCCGGCGGTTCCACACCGGCCACCGGTTCGGCCTCGCCGTCCGGCCGGAGCAACGCCGGTTCGCCCGGTTCCGGTGCGGCTCAGGGCGCCGGCGGGGCCGGCAGCGGCGCGGGCCGCACGCAGACCTCGAGCGCCGGACCCTCGGGCGGGAGCAGCGGTGGGGGCGGAACGGCGGCCACGACTCCGGTTCCGGGCGGGTCGGCCCCGGCCGCGGTCGACCGCACGGGCGTGACCGACACCAAGATCCGCGTCGGCATCCACGCCCCGATCACCGGAGCCGCGCCCTTCCCGCAGAACGCGTTCGACAAGGGGAAGGACGTCTATTGGAAGTACCTGGCCGAGAAGGGCGGTCTCTTCGGCCGGAACGTCGAGATCGTGTTCCGTGACGACCAGTTCAACCCCTCCCGGGCCGTCCAGGTGTGCCGGGAGATGGTGGAGCAGGAGAAGGTGTTCATCCTCATGGGGGCGGCCGGCTCCGAGCAGATCACCGCCTGCGCCCGCTACGCCAACAGCAAGGGAGTGCCCTACCTCTCGGCCGGCGTCAACGAGGACGGGCTGACCGGCCTGCGCAGTTACTTCGCCACTTCGCAGACCTACCACCAGCAGCACCCGGCGCTCGTCTCTTACATCACCAACAAGCTGGAGAAGACGAAGCTGGCCATCGTGCTGAACAACACGCCGGCGCTCAACGAGACGCAGCAGAGCATCACCAAGCAGGCCGAGGCGGCGGGGCTCACCATCGTCCGCCAGACCCGGATCGGGAAGAACGCCTCGGACTCCGAGCTGCTGTCGGAGGCCAACGCCCTGCGCACCTCCGGCGCCGAGGTGGTGTACCTCCTGACCTCGCCGGTCAACTTCGTCAAGCTGGCCACCAACGGCCAGGCCCAGGCCTACAGCCCGATCTGGATGGGGCCGGGCATCACGAACGGCATCAACATCGTGGCGGAGGCCGGCTGCCCGGCCATCGGCCCGGCCAAATTCTTCTCGCCGTTCCCGCAGCTCGACGTGATCGATCAGCTCGACCCCGATTACCAGAAGTCGTACCAGAAGTACAACGGCGGGAAGGGCGACGACATCGGGCTGGCGGAGTGGGGCCTGTCCAAGGTCGTCGGCGCCATGCTGCAGGCGGCGGGGAAGGACCTCAGCCGGCAGAGCTTCTTCGCCGCTCTCGAGAGCGGGAAGGACTTCGCCACCAACGTCTACCCGATCGTGAGCTACAACGGCACCATCCGCTTCGGCGCCAAGTCGTCCCACCTGCTGGAGGCCGACTGCAACAGCCGGAGATTCAAGACCATCGCCCAGTTCACGACCGGCTTCTAGGCCATTGCCGAACTTCCTCGCCAGCCGCTCGGCGCTCGTCGGCACGGCCATCGCCTCCTCGCTGGCCGTCGTCATGATCGCCACCGGGCAGAAGCAGGCGCTGGTGATCGGTGTGATCACCGGCGCGGGGTACGGGCTCGTCGCTCTCGGGCTCGTTCTCATCTACAAGTCGAGCGGCGTGTTCAACTTCGCCCAGGGCGAGTTCGGCACCGTCGCCGTCTTCGCCCTCTTCGCCGCCCACGACGAGATGGGCATCCCGCTCATCCCGGCCATGATCCTCGGGCTGACCGCCTCGGTGGTCATGGCGCTTGCCACGGAGCGGTTGATCATCCGGCCGCTGTTCAACGCCCCCCGGGTCACGCTCCTGGTGGCGACGGCCGGCGTGGCGCTCCTCGCCATCTCGTTGGAGCTGTGGCTGGGAGAGGCGCGGGCCCGGTACATCCAGCCGGCACTGGGCCGGCTCAACCGGGTCTCGGTATTCGACATCCAGGTGTCGGACCAGCGGCTGCTGGTGCTGGCGGCTCTTGTGCTCCTTGCAGTGCTCCTCGGCCTGTTCTTCTCCCGGACGACCCTGGGTCTGGCGATCCTCGGCGTCAGCCAGGAGCCGGTGGCCACGGAGCTGATGGGTATCAGCGTCAAGCGCTTGTCGAGCTTCATCTGGGCGCTCACCGGGCTCCTCGCCGGGATCGCCGGGATGCTGACCGCGCCGGTGGTCGGAAGCTTCACGCCCGGCTTTCTCACCTCGACCGCCCTGATCCCGGCGTTCGCGGCCGCCGTCCTCGGGGGAATGACGAGCTTGCCCGGGGCCTTCCTCGGCGGCGTCGTCGTGGGAGTGGCACAGAGCCTGGCGGTGAGCGCGCCGATCTTCTACGAGAACATCCCCGGTCCCGGAGCGGTCATGGTGTTCGTCCTCCTCCTCGTGGTGCTGGCCGTCCGGCCCCAGGGCCTCCTCGGGAAGTCGACATGAGCCTCGAAGAGTCGACAGAGGCGCCGCCAGTGGTCGAGGCCG
>JAICGL010000101.1 GCA_025923175.1 Acidimicrobiia bacterium | reverse complement strand
GAGGTCGTCGTCGGCGAGGCCAAGATCTGCGGCCATGGCGCGGCCCAGATCGACGATGCCGTGGTGGTCGTCGGCAATCTCATCGAACGGTTCGATCACGCCGCCGCCGCGCGCGTGCTCGCCCTACCCGAGGACGTGCGGGATGAGGTCATCCGGCTGATGGAACGGTATGTGCTCGCCACTCCGGCGGATTCGGCCGCCTTTCGCGCAGCGGCCATCGCCGCCTACGCCGAGGCCCTCGGGATGGAGCCCGTGTCGGGCATGCTGTCGCCCTACGAGCGGGAGCGGCTGTTCGAGCTCGATGTCAGGTTCCGGTCGCCGGACTGGCTCCGCGGCCCGCTCGGGTCGGCGCCGGCGCGCCCCCAGGTCAAGATCCGCGCCGGGGTGTACGTCGACTGGTCGCAGCAGCGGGAAGGGAGGGCGTCGTGAGCGAGATCGTTGAGGTCGCCGGGTTCGGGGTCGCGCTCGATCGGGTCTACGACCCGATCGGGCACTTCTGGGTCTCGATGGTCCCTGCCTTCCCGGGGGACACCCCCGGACCCCCGGGCGAACGCGCCCGGATCGGGATGGACGCGCTCGGTGTGGAAACCAGCGGCACGATCGCCCAACTCGCCTTCCTCCCGGTGGGCGAGCACACGAAGCGCGGCGAGGCCTTCGGCAGCCTCGAGGCGGCCAAGTTCGTCGGCCCGCTGACCAGCCCGCTGTCGGGGACGGTGTCGGCCACCAACGACGCCGTCGTCACCGATCCCGCGCTGGTGGAGCGCGACCCGTACGGCGCGGGTTGGCTCATCGAGCTCGACCTGACCGACCCGGGTGAGCTCACCGGCCTGGTTGCGGGCCCGCAGGCCATCAAGGTGTGGTTCGAGGCCGAGGTCGAGGACTACCGGATGAAGGGGGTGCTGGCCGAATGACCACCGCCGGCTTCGCCCTGCGGCGCGCCAGCTTCGCCGACACCATCGAGTTCTACGCGCCGGGCCTCAAGCGATGGGAGACGCCGGAATGGAAGCCGGCCAACCCGCGTCGCTTCTTGCCCGTGTCGGTTACAGGCTCGGCCTGCGCCCTGTCCTGCGACCACTGCCAGGCCAAGGTGCTGGAAGGGATGATCTCGGTCAAGGCGGGGGAGGACCTCTTCGACCTCGCCGCGTCCTTGAAGAAGCAGGGGAGCGAAGGGCTGCTCGTCTCCGGTGGTTCCACGAAGGCGGGCGGCGTGCCGATGCTCGGCCATCTCAAGCACGTGCCCCGCATCAAGGCCGAGCTGGGCATGAAGGTGATCGCCCATTCCGGGGTCGTGTCCCCGCAACTCGCCGAGGGCCTGGCCGACGCCGGTGTCGACGGCGTGATGCTCGACATCATCGGAGCCGACGAGACGATCCACGACGTCTACCACCTCGACCTCACGACCGCGGACTTCGAACGGTCCCTGGCGCTGCTGGCCGACCGGGGATTGCGGATCATCCCGCACATCGTCTGCGGGCTGCACTACGGCACGTTCCTCGGCGAGCACCGGGCGCTGGAGATGATCTGCCGGTACCCCGTGTCGACGCTGATCATCGTGGTGCTCGTCCCGCTGGTGGGGACGCCCATGGCCAACCTGCCACCGCCGCCAGTGGAGGACGTCGTCGCCTTCTTCGCCGAGGCGCGAGCGGCCATGCCCACCACCAAGGTCAACCTCGGCTGTGCCCGGCCGCTCGGCCCGATGAAGCGCGAGCTCGACGAGGCGGCCATCGACCACGGCCTGAACGGCATCGCCTATCCGGCCGACGGAGTCATCGCCTACGCGCGATCGCGCGGGCTCGAACCGAAGCTCTACGAGTACTGCTGCTCCCTCACCTGGACGGGGGACGAGGGAGGAGCGTGGTCCGAAGTCAAGGTGGGAGTGGCCTGATGCAGACCTGGAGACTGTTGACGCATGTCGGAGTCGGGGCTGCTGCCGGCCTCGCCCTCGACGAGGCCATGCTGGCCGGCTATTCACGGGATGCTGGGGAGTTTCACCAGCCTCCCCCGAAGCAATGGCCGCCGACGCTGCGGCTCTACACCTACCGCAGCCACTGCGCGCTCGTCGGGCGGTACCAGCACCTCGAAGCCGAGGTCGACCTCGACGCCTGCCGCCGCACCGGGACCGGCTGGTCCCGGCGTCCGACCGGCGGCGGCGCGATCGTCATGGGAGCGGGCCAGCTCGGCGTGGCCGTCGCCACTCGGGCCCCGGCCGAACAGAACCCGAGGGCGCTGCTCGGCCGCTACGCCGAAGGCATCGTCGCCGGCCTCGCGGAGCTCGGCATCGAAGCGGCGTTCGCCGGCAAGAACGACCTGACCGTCGGCGGCCGCAAGATCGCCGGCCTCGGCCTGTACCTCGACCCGGGCGGCGGCCTCCTGTTCCACTCGAGCATCCTGGCCGACCTCGATATCCGCTTCATGCTCGAGGTTCTCAACATCCCTGCTGCCAAGCTCGGCGACAAGGCGGTAGCCGTCGTCGGCGAACGGATCACCACCGTCACCAGAGAAACGGGCCGAACGGTCGACGGCATCGACATCCGTGACGTCATTGCGACTGGCTTCGCCAAGGCACTCGGCATCGAACTGCAGCCTGGAGCGACGACAGAGGCAGAAGACGCCCGTGCCGCGGTCCTCGAGGCCGAGCGCTACGGCAGCGACGCCTGGTGCCTCGAACACAGCCCGCAACCCGATGCCACCGCCACCTCGGTGTTCAAGACACCCGAAGGGCTGGTGCGCTGCTACCTCGCCCTCCACGGCCCCACGATCAAGAGCGCCCTGTTCACGGGTGACTTCAACGCCGTCCCCGAACCACTGGCCCGCTTCGAGGCGTCGCTCCGTTGGGCCCGCCTCGAGGAGGCCACCCTGGAGAAGCTGGCGGCGTCATCCTGCCCGGACGGCACCGGCCTCGGCGTGCCGCCCTCCGATCTGGTGAAGGCGGTGCTGGCGGCCGGAGAACGCGCCGTGGCGCCCGCCGCGCCCGTGCGGCCGTCGGGCTCCTGCTACTTCCCGGAGGCACAGGCGTGACGGTGACGGCGGTCTCGCTCGGCAAACCGCCGGCCGCGGCCAATGAGAGCCCGGATTGGGTGCGGATCTCGATGGCGTCGGCCATCGCGCTGCGGTTCCGGTCGGGTCGTTTCACCCGCGACTTCGAGTTCGGCGGCATGAACCTGCTCCTCAACTACCAGGACGGCTGCCGGTCCGACTGCGGGTACTGCGGCCTGGCCCGGACCCGGCCGGGGACCTACGAGGACAAGTCCTTCATTCGGGTCGAGTGGCCACTGGTGCGGACCGATGAACTCGTCGACCGCATGGCCGCCCGCAACGACACGATGACCAGGCTGTGCATCTCGATGGTGACGCACCCCCACGCCTACCGCGACACCCTCGACATCGCCGAGCGCATCACCGCCAAGGTCAGGGCGCCGCTGTCGATCCTGGTGGCTCCGCCGACTCTCAACCGCACCAAACTCGAAGGGTTCAAGACCGTCGGCGTCGACATGATCGGCATCGGGCTCGATGCGGTCACCGAGGACCTGTTCCGCCGTATCCGCACTGACGTCCCGGCCGGGGGGGCGGGGTTGTCGTGGGCCAAGTACTGGGAGGTCGTGAACGACGCCCGGGAGATATTCGGGCCCTGGAAAGTCAACTGCCACACGCTCGTCGGCCTCGGGGAGACCGACCGGGACCTGATCGACATCTTCACCCGTCTCCGTGACCGGGAGATCTTCTCCTACCTGTTCTGCTTCAACCCCGAGCCCGACTCGCGGATGGCCGACCATCCGAAATCCCCGCTGCGGCGGTGGCGACGCATCCAGCTGGCCAAGCACCTGATCGAGACGGAGGGATTCGGAGCCGACCAGTTCGACTTCGACGCCGACGACAACCTGAGCGTCCTCGACGGGGACGTTGCCGTCGTCGAGCGCAGCATCGCGAGCGGGATTCCCTTCATGACCAACGGTTGCCCGGGGGCCGGCGGCGAACCCGGATGCACCCGGCCGTACGGCTCCTACCGTCCGTCGGAGCCCATTCGTGACTTCCCCTTCCTTCCGAACGTCGACGACCTCGCCGGCATCCGTTCCGACCTCGCTCTGCACGAGCTCACCTGAAAGAGGCCGACCATGCGCATCGTGGTTCCCATCAAGCAGACGCCGGACCTTGTCGAGGAGCTCGAGCTCAACTCCGACGGGACCGACGTCGACCGGGAGTTCCTCAAGTTCGTCCTGTCGGAATGGGACGACCAGGCGATCGAGGAGGCCCTCCTTGTCAAGGAGGCGGGCGGCGGCGAGGTCATCGTGGTCGGCTTCGGCGACCCCGACGTCGAGCTCAGCTTGTACACGGCGCTGGCTAAGGGCGCCGACCGGGCCGTGAACCTCACGGGCCTCGGGGAGGGTTGGATCGACAGCCACACCCGCGCCGCCGTGCTGGCCGGATGGCTCAAGGGCCAGGAAGTCGACCTCGTGATGGCCGGCGTGCAGGCGGTCGACGACCTCGACGGGCAGCTGCCGCCGTTGCTCGCCGCCACCCTCGGCTGGCCCCACGTCGGGGTCGTGATCGGAGTGGAGGGCAAAGACAACACCGTCGTCGTCAACCAGGAGTTCGGCGGCGGCAAGTCGACCCGCCTCGAGTTGCAGTTGCCGGGAGTGATCGGCGTGCAGGCGGCGCGCCAACCACCCCGCTACGCCTCCATCACGCGGATCCGCCAGGCCCAGCAGGCGGGAGGGATCGAGGAAGTCGAGGTGTCCAAGCCGGGCGCCGACGCCGGCATCACCGTCCGGCGGCTGTTTGCCCCGGAGAAGACGGGCCACGCCGAGATGCTGTCCGGCAGCCCGGAGGACGTGGCCGACCGCATCCTGGACCTCATCCGGTCCAAGGGCCTGCTCAAGTAGGGGGACTCCGATGGCGAACGACATTCTCGTGCTGGCCGACCACCTCCGCGGCCAACTCTCGGACGCGACGCTCGAACTGGTCGGCAAGGCCAAGGAACTGGCCGGGGCCACCGGCGGGCAGGCCGTGGTGGCGCTGCTCGGCGCCCCCGACCTCGCCGGGCAGATCACCGGCGCCGACACGGTTCTGACCGTCGACCATCCGGCGCTGGCCGACTACACACCCGAGGCGTGGGAGAAGACGCTCCTGCACATCGTCAACGAGCGCCAGCCCCGCCTCGTGCTGATCGCCAACACGACCATCGGGATGGACCTCGGAGCCGGCCTGTCGGCCGCCTGGGGCGCCCCGCTGGTGGCCTACGCCGTTCGCCTCGAAGCGGACGGCAACGACATCGTCGCCACGGCTCAGGTCTACGGCGGGAAGCTCCTCGCCGAGGTGGTCCTGTCAGGGGACCGGGGGATCTGCACCGTGGTGGCGGGCTCCTTCCCGGCAGCGGCGGGCGGGGGCAGCTCGGCCGTCGAGGCCGTAGCTGCCCCCGACGGGCTCGACGACCGGAAGACGTCGTTCCTCGCGATGGTCGAGCCGGAAGCGAGCGACGTCGACATCACCGGTGCCGACCTTCTCGTGTCCGTGGGGCGGGGCATCGGTAACCAGGACAACCTCGAGGAGGTGCAGGAGCTGGCCGACGCCCTGGGGGCGCCGTTGTCCGCGTCACGGCCCATCACTGACGCCGGCTGGTTGCCGAAGACGCGCCAGGTCGGCAAGTCGGGCCTCAAGGTAAAACCGAAGGTGTACCTGACCTTCGGCATCTCGGGTGCGCCCGAGCACCTGGAGGGAATGCGCGACGCCGAACTGATCATCGCCTGCAACACGGACGAAGCCGCACCCATCTTCGATGTCGCCCACTACGGCACCACCATCGACCTGTTCGACCTCGTCCCCGCCTTGAACGACAAGGTCAGCTGACGGCAGTGCACTGCCCGTTCTGCTCCTTCGAAGGGCCGCCCCGCTCGCTGCACGCCCACCTTGGCGAGCAGCACACGGATGCCGTTCGCTTCGAGGAGCGCGGCGGGCGCGCCTTCTACGCCCTTACCTGCCCGATCTGCGGCGACGGCTACGAGCGCGAGATCAAACCACGGGGCCGGGATCCGGGCTTCGTCGATGAGTTCTCGACCCAGATCCGCATGGTGGCCCTCGACATGCTCGTCAACCACCTGATGGGCGAACACGAGGACCTCCAACTACCACCAGACGAAGAGGAAGCACCGGAGGTGGCCGCCCCAACCGGCGACGCCCCGGTGCCGGCCTGGCTGGCCGAAGCCCGCCAGGCGAAACAGCAAGACGGCAACTAGGAGGGCAAGGGTGGCCACGGTCAGCAACTGCAATCTTCCCGAGGACCTCTACTACGTCGTCGAGAAGCACGTCTGGGCCAGCCACGAGGACGGAGTGGTGACCGTCGGGTTGACCGACGTCGCGCAGAACCTGGCCAAAGGCATCATCTCCGTGAGCCCGAAGAAAGTGGGTCGCCGGGTCGAGGCAGGCAAGAGCGTGGCCACGGTGGAGAGCTCGAAGTGGGTCGGGCCGGTGCCCTGCCCTGTCGCCGGCGAGATCATCGAGGTCAATGACGCGGCGGTTGCCGACCCGGGCATCGTGAACCGTGAACCCTATGGCGCCGGGTGGATCGCCAAGGTCCGCCCCGACGACTGGGCGGCGGAGTCCGGCGCGTTGGCCACCGGCGAGGCGGGCATCGCCGCCTACGCCGCGTTCCTCGAGAAGGAAGGGATCAGCTGCGGCGGTTGATATGGATCAGAGCTGGTTCGGCTGCGTCGTTCCCGGCGACCTCCTTTACGACGTCGACCGCGACGTCTGGGTGCGCCGCCTGGAGAACGGTGACGTGGAGTGCGGGATGACCGATGTGGCCCAGACCCGTTGCGGCCGTTTCGTGAGCGTCTCCTGGAAGCATCCGGGCAGGCAGGTGAAGCAGGGTCGGCCGATGGCAGTCATCGAGAGCGCCAAGTGGGTCGGCCCTTTTCCCGCTCCGCTGTCGGGGCAGATCACGGCCGACAACCGGCTGGCATTCGAGGACGATGTTGCCATCGCCAACCGGGACCCCTACGGCGCCGGCTGGCTCATCCGCCTCCGGCCGAGCGACTACGAGGGCGAGAGCGGGCATCTGGTCGACGCGGCCACCGCCTTCGAGCACTACAAGAAGCTCATTGAACAGAACGACATTCGGTGTTTCCGTTGTGAGGAGTGAGAGAGAGGATTAGACCCATGGATGAGAACGGCAACTCCAACCGTCAGAAGAGCATGTCCATCGTGTGCTGGAGCGGCGACCTGGACCGGGTGTGGCCCACCCTGATCCTCTCCACCACCGCTGCCGCCTCCGGCCTTCAGGTGAACGTGTTCTTCACCTTCTGGGGCCTGCGCGTGCTCCAGCGCAACGACGTACGGCTGACCGGCAAGAACTGGATGCAGAAAGGGGAGTCCATCGTCGACCGGGGCGGCACCGACCACCTCAAGCTCGGCAAGATCCACTTCGGTGGCGCCGGCACGATGATGATCAAGAAGCTGGCCGACTCCTACAACGTTGCTTCGCCGACCGAGCTGTTGGAGATGGCCAAGGACCTCGGCGTGAACCTGTACCCCTGCCAGATGACGATGGACCTCTACGGCTTCTCCAAGGAGGACTTCATCGACGGGCTCGGGACGCCGATGGGCGCGGCCAGCTTCATCGACATGGCCGCCGACTCCGATATCACCCTCTTCATCTGACCGGTCAGTCGTAGACAGCCGTCGCGGTCACGAAGGCGCCGGCCGACAACTCCAGCTCCAGACGCGCCGGTGCCTCGCCGCGGAAGAACACTTGGATCCCCTCCGCCCTCCAGGTGACGAACGCTTCCGGATCGAACGGGCTCCCCAGGGCGGCGACCAGCCCGCCGTCGGGGGCGCACGCGACGGTGAGAGCCCGCTCGCCGTGGTGGCACAGCGTGGCCAGGTCAGACGAGAACGTCGTCACCGGGGGCGGACCGGCGAGCGGCTGCGCCCGGGCCGCCGGGCGGGCCTTGCGTTCCGGCCGCTCACCGAGGGGCATCAGATCCCCAGGAACGCCTTGCCCTCGGGCGAGATCCGCTCCGGTGACCAGGGTGGTTCAAAGACCAACTCGGTCCGCACTTCGTCGAACGGCAGGGAGCCGGCGACCTCCTTGATCCCCGACTCGATGAGCGGGCCGAGCCCGCAGGCCATTGTCGTCAGCGAGTACCGGACGGTCACTGTGGGGCCGTCGACTGCGACGTCGTAGGTCAGGCCGAGGTCGACGATGTTGAGACCGAGCTCCGGATCGACGACCGCCTTCAGGGCGCCGAGGACCTCGTCGGGGCTCAGCGGACCGGAGCGCGGAGCGCCGTCTGGCGCTCGAGCTCGTCGGACATGACGCCGCGCAAGATGTCGATCGCGTCGATCACCTTGGCGTGGCGGAGCGAGTACATCACGTTGTTGCCCTGCCGCTCCGCCTCCACCAGTCCGCGGTCCCGGAGGACGGCGAGGTGCTGGGACGTGTTCGACTGGGGCGCCTCAATCAGCTCGCAGAGTTCGCTCACCGTGTACCGCCCGTTGCGGAGGGCGTACAGCAGGAGCAGCCGCTTCGGGTCGTTGAGGGCTTTGCACATGCTGGCCACGAGCTCATCGAGCTCCTGGCGCAGAAGGGAATCGATCGGGGGCACGGCGGTCACCTCCGACCCGAGAGGGGCTACCGGGGCCCTGCCACTATATGCCAGCTTCGTCGATTTCCCCATAGTGAGGTCATATTTTCTCACACGGACATGCGACGATTCCAATACACAGGATTGCGTATCCAGTTGTACGTCATCAGTTGGTCGTGGGCTCCTCGACCGCCTCCGGAACGGTGACTTCGACGGCCGCCGGGCGGCGGGCGGCGAGCGTCTCCCGGTCGAGGGCGGCGTCGAGGAGCTGGACGACGTCGAGCACGGCCATGGTCTCTTCGTTGCCCGTGGTCTTGGCTGCGTCGGTGTACATCGTCATGTCCTTGGGGCAGGCGACGACGAAGGTGTCGACCCCGATGGAGACGGCCTCCTTGATCCGGTTCTCGCTGGGCCGCTCGGCGAGGTTCGAGTCGTCCATCCAGATGCGGCCGCCGCCAGCGCCGCAGCAGAAGGTGTTGTCCTTGTTGCGGGGCATCTCCTTCAGGTTGCAGCCGAGAGCCGAGAGCAGCCGGCGGGGAGCGTCGGTCACCCGGTTGTAGCGGGCCAGGTAACAGGGGTCGTGGTAGGTGACCGTGCGGCCGAGCGGCTTGACGGGGATCGTCCCGTCCTCGATCAGCGATGCCAGCAGTTCCGTGTAGTGACGGACGGGCTTGTCGAGCCCGAACTCCGGGTACTCGTTGCGGAGCGTGTTGAGCGAATGCGGGTCGGTGGTGACAATCTCGGTGAACTCGGCCTTCTCGAACGCCGCCAGGTTCTGCTCGACCAGCATCTCGAACAGGCCCTCTTCACCAACGCGGCGGACGTCGTTGCCGGAGTTGCGTTCGTCTTCGTAGAGCAGCCCGAAGTCGACCCCCGCCTCGTTGAGGATGGTGGCCAGCGTGCGGGACAGCCCGGCGACCCGCTCGTCGAAGGCGGCGAAGTCACCGACGAACCACAGGTACTGGACGGGCTCCTTGCGGGCGTCTTTGATCTTGAAGTCGAGCTCCTTGGTCCACCGGGCCCGCTGCCGGGACGACTTCCCGAAGCTGTTCCCCTGGGTGGCGAAGTTCTGCAGCGTGTCCTGGAGGGTCGCTTCCATCCGCCCCTCGTCGACCAGGGACCGCCGCATCTGGACGATGGTCGACACGTGCTCGATCCCTACTGGGCAGGCCTCGACGCAGGCCATGCACGTGGTGCACGCCCACAGCGTCTTCTCCTTGATGACGTCGCCCGCCAACCTCGTGTTCCCGTTGCCGGACAGCGGGCCTGTGGCGGAGGGGCGGTCCTCCCAGTCGAGCAGCGTGTGCAGCCCCGACTGGTTGTCGACCCACTGCCGGAGGTCGAG
>JAICGL010000100.1 GCA_025923175.1 Acidimicrobiia bacterium | reverse complement strand
AGTGACGGCCAAGGTTGTCGACGGCGCCCTCCGTGCCATCGCCCGGTTCGGCCTCACCAAGCTCACCGTCGACGACGTCGCCCGCGAGGCCGGTATCTCCCGGGCCACCCTGTACCGCTACTTCCCGGGGCGCGGCGCCGTTCTCGCCGCCGTCGTGCAGGCGGAGACCGAGCGTCTCCAGCGTGGTCTCGACGATGCCCTGGGAGATGTCACCAGCCTGTCCGAGGCGCTGGCCGCCGTCGCCGGATTCGGCGCCCGGTCCTTCGTCGGTCACGAGGCGCTCCAGCACCTCCTGGCCACCGAACCGGGCACCGTCCTGCCCCATCTCTGCTTCACCGGCGCCGACACGCTGCTTTGCGTCGCCGCCGACCGCATCGCTCCCCACCTCTGCCGCTTCATGGGCCCGCTCGAGGCCCGGCGGACGGGGGAGCTGCTGGCCCGCATCGTGCTCTCCTACGCGCTCGCCCCTCCGCCGGGGCCCACCGAGGCCGCCGTGCTGAGCGTCGTGCGGGAGTTCGTCATCCCGGCCGCCGAGGAGCGCGCTGGTACCGGAGGTTGAGTCTCATGCGCAACAACGATGAGCTGATCGGCCGAGCCAACCTCAACGACGTCGACGCGATCCTGTCGATCACCAACACCGACACGGAGAGCCGCTTCCACGACGTCGGCGCCGAGGTCGACACGCGGTTCACGTGGGACTACGAGCGCGCCCGTCCCAGGCTCGGGAAGCTCTACGAGAAGGCCAAGAACACGCAGTGGAACGGCAATGACCTTCCCTGGCACATCGACGTCGACCAGGAAGAGGTCGTGAAGGCCAACGCCTTGCTCGCTGGCGCCAGCGGTCTGGCCCCACAGATGGACCTGGCCGACACGCCCTTCGCCAAGTGGAGCGACAAGGAATGGATCGAGTTCGGCGTGGAGTCGCAGAACTGGACGCTGTCGCAGTTCCTCCACGGCGAGCAGGGCGCCCTTGTCTGCACGGCCCGGATCGTCGAGACCGTGCCGTGGATCGACGCCAAGTACTACGCCTCCACCCAGGTGATGGACGAGGCCCGCCACGTCGAGGTCTTCTCCCGTTACCTCGACGAGAAGCTCTCGGGCCACTACCCGATCAACGCCCACCTTCAGCTGCTGCTCGACGACATCATCGCCGACTCCCGGTGGGACATGACCTACCTCGGCATGCAGATCATGGTCGAGGGTCTGGCGCTCGCCGCCTTCGGGTTCATCACGCAGATGACGACCGAGCCGCTCCTCAAGCAACTCCTCAAGAACGTGATGGCCGACGAGGCCCGCCACGTCGCCTTCGGCGTGCTGTCGTTGCAGGAGTTCTACACCCAGCTCTCGGCGTCGGAGATCCGGGAGCGCCAGGAGTTCGCCTTCGAGGCCGCCGTCCGCATGCGGGACCGCTTCCTCCAGCAGGAGGTCTGGGAGCGCATGGGTGTCGACGTCGGCGCAGCCGTCAAGGTGCTGCTGCAGACCCCCGAGCGCGACATGTTCCAGTCGATGCTCTTCTCCAAGATCGTCCCCAACTGCCGCAAGCTCGGCCTGCTCGACGCCGCCGACGGATGGCTCCGGCAGCGCTTCACCGAGCTCGGCGTCATCCAGTTCGAACACTGGGAGGACACGGCCGAAGAACTCCAAGTCGCCTAGCGGGCTCACGCCCGCCAGGGCATCGGCGTGGAACGGGGGTTTGGGACGGCGGGGGTCCTGGTAGCTTCACGCCGTGCCCAACCCTGTACGCGTCGTGTTTCTCGGCGGCCTCGGAGAGATCGGGCGGAACTGCGCCTGTGTCGAGGTCGACGAACGCATCCTGCTGATCGACTGCGGGATCATGTTCCCCGACCCCGACATGCCCGGGGTCGACCTCGTCCTCCCCGACTTCACCTACCTGCGGGAGAACGCCGAGCGCATCGAGGGCGTCGTCCTCACCCACGGCCATGAGGACCACGGCGGGGGGCTCGCCTTCCTCCTGGCCGAGGTGGCGCCGGTTCCGATCTACGGCTCGGCCCTCTCCCTCGGGCTGGCCCGCAACCGCATCGAGGAAGCGGGGATGCTCTCCCGCACCGAGCTGATCCCGGTGACCGACGGGGAACGCCGCCAAATCGGGCCGTTCGACTGCCAGTTCATCCCCGTCACGCACTCGGTGCCCCACGGCTTCGCCACGGCGATCTACACACCGCAGGGGACGATCCTCCACTCCGGCGACTTCAAGCTCGACCAGAACCCCGTCGACGGGCGGATGACCGACCTGGCCCTCATCGGTGAGATCGGCCGGCGAGGAGTGCGGCTCCTGCTCTCCGACTCGACCAACGCCGAGGAGGCGGGTCACACGCCGTCCGAGTCGACGGTCGGGATCGTGCTGCGGGAGCTGTTCTGGGAGCACAGCCAGAAGCGGATCATCGCCGCCTGCTTCGCTTCCCACATCCACCGGGTGCAGCAGATCGCCGAGGTGGCCATCGAGGGCGGCCGGTCGATCGCCTTCCTCGGCCGGTCCATGCAGCAGAACGTGCGGCTCGCCCGGTCGATGGGCCTACTCGAGCTGCCCGACGACCGCCTCGTCGACATCGAGGAGATCGACCGCTTCGAGCCCTCCCAGATCTGCGTGATCTGCACCGGCTCCCAGGGGGAGCCGATGAGCGCGCTCGCCCTCATGGCCGCCCACGAGAACCACCGGGTGAAGCTCGGCGCCGAAGACACCGTGATCATCTCGGCCCACCCGATCCCGGGCAACGAGGCCAATGTGTCCCGGGTCATCGGCGGGCTCCACCGGGCCGGCGCCGACGTTGTGCACTCGGGCCTGGCGCCCGTCCACGTCTCGGGCCACGCCAACCAGGAGGAGCTCAAGTTCCTCCTCAACCTGGTGACACCGGAGTTCTTCGTGCCGGTGCACGGCGAGTACCGCCACCTCGTCCACCACGCCCGGCTGGCCACGCGCACCGGGATGGCCGAGGGCAAGGTCATGATCTGCGAGGACGGCGACATGCTCGTCATCGGCGACGAGGGCATCGATGTCGAGCGGCGCTTCGCCCCCGCCGGGTACCTCTACGTGGACGGGGTGGTCGGCGACGTCGGCCGCGGCGTCCTGCGCGACCGGCGCCAGTTGGCCAACGAAGGCATCGTCGTCGTGATCGTGACCATCGACGGCCAGACCGGCGAGATCGTGACCGGTCCGGAGATCGTCACCAAGGGCTGGGTCCACGCCACCGAGGCCGAGGAACTCCTCGAGGAGGCCAAGGAAGCGGTCCGCCAGTCGCTGCGGGAGGCGATCGACCAGGAGGCCCTCGACTTCGAGACGCTGCGCCGCCACGCCCGGAGCGGCCTCCAGAAATTCATCACCAGCCGGACGAGACGTCGACCCGCCGTCATCCCGGTTGTCATGGAGGTCTAACAGAACGCCTGTTGCCGCTGTTACTTTTGTGATGTGGCCACCAGGACGAAACGTCGTGCCCCCGCCAAGACCACCCGCGCCTCCGGCAAGCCGGCGGCCCGTTCGGGCCCGTCGAGAGCACCACTCGGCACGCCGAAGCCCATCGGGCGGATCCAGGCCCACCGGATCGAGATCGCCGGCGTCGGCCTCATCCTCCTGGCCGGCCTCGGTGGCCTCGGGATCTGGCTCGGCGTAGCCGGGACGGCGGGCGACTTCCTCGCCTACCTGGCCGGCGGGGCGGTCGGTCTCGGCGCCGCCGTGGTCCCGCTGGTGCTGGGTGCCTTCGGAGTTGCGCTGCTGCGCAAGCGGGATGGCGAGCTCACTCGGCTGGCCGCCGGCGGCTCGCTCGCCGCGGTGGGCTTCGCCGGGCTGCTGTTCCTGCTCCGTCCGGCGCCGCCGCTGGCGGAGGGCCTCGATGCCTGGCGCCGGGCCGGTGGTGCGGTCGGCGCCGCCGTGGGCCACCCGCTCCGGTCGCTGGCCGGGCCCTGGGGGGCCGGGCTGATCCTGGCCGTCCTGGCGTCCGTCGGGTGCCTCATCCTGTTCCGCCTTTCCTTCGACCAGGCGTGGCGGGGTCTGCGCCGGGGGGCGCTGGCCGCCTGGCATGCGATGGGCGGGGGGCTGCGCCGGCTGACCACCCTGAAGAGCGAACGGGCCGGCGCCACCGATGTGGTCGCCGCCGACCTCCACACCCACGCCACGGCTCCGGCCCCGCCCAAGAAGCGCTTCCGGGCGGGAATCGACCACGACGAGGAGGCGGTCGCCGCATCCGAGGCGGCGGACTCCGCCGATGGCGAGGAGGCGGACCTCACCGCCGCCCTGACCGTCGATGTCACCGACAAGGGTCCGGATGCCGACGACGGAGGAGCGGGAGCGCTGGTCGTGCCCACTCCGGTCCCGGCCGGTGCGCCGGGTCCCGCCGGCGAGGATCTCGTCCTCCAGTCGCCGGCCTTCACCGGCGAGGCCGCCGGCCAGCCCAAGCAACTCGAGCTCGGCCTCGTCCCGGCCGAGCAGCGCTGGAAGCTGCCCTCGGACTCATGCCTCACCCGCAAGGCCGCCAAGCCCATCGTCCGGAAGCTGGTCGAGAAGGGCGGCGAGACCCTCGAGGCCACACTGCTGGAGTTCGGCGTCGACGCCCACCTCGTCGGCATGACCATCGGCCCCACCGTCACCCGTTACGAGCTCGAGCTCGGGCCGGGCGTCAAGGTGAACAAGGTCACCAGCCTGTCCCACGACATCGCCTATGCGATGGCCAGCCCCGACGTCCGCATCATCGCCCCGATCCCCGGGCGCAGCGCCATCGGCGTCGAGGTCCCCAACCGGCAGCGGCAGCTCGTGAACCTCGGCGACATCCTCGTCGCCGAGGAGGGCGCCAAGCCGGTCCAGCTCCATCCGCTCGAGGTCGGCCTCGGCCGCGACATTGCCGGCAAGCCGTTCAGCGTGAACCTGGCGACCATGCCGCACCTGCTGATCGCTGGAGCCACCGGCGCCGGCAAATCGAGCTGCATCAACTCGCTGATCACCAGCATCCTCATGCGGGCCACGCCCGACCAGGTGCGGATGATCCTCATCGACCCCAAGCGGGTCGAGCTCGGCCAGTACAACGGCGTTCCCCACCTGCTGACCCCGGTCGTCGTCAACCCCAAGAAGGCCGCCAACGCCCTCGACTGGGCGGTGCGGGAGATGGAGCTGCGCTACGACCTGCTGCACGAGGCGGGCTTCCGCGACATCACCGGCTACAACGCCGCCTTCGACCGGGGCGATCTCCGCAAGGACCCCCTCGTGGAGGGGGGCAGCGATTACGAGCGTCTGCCGTTCATCGTCGTCGTGGTCGACGAGCTCGCCGACCTCATGATGGTCGCCGCCCGCGACGTCGAGACGAGCATCTGCCGCATCGCCCAGATGGCCCGGGCGGTCGGGATCCACCTCGTGATCGCCACGCAGCGGCCGTCGGTCGACGTGATCACCGGCGTCATCAAGGCGAACGTGCCGTCGCGCCTGGCCTTCTCAGTCTCGAGCCTGGCCGACTCCCGGGTCATCCTCGACACTCCCGGCGCCGAGAAGCTCATCGGCAAGGGCGACATGCTGCTGCTGACGGCGTCGTCGAGCCGGGCGAACCGGATCCAGGGGGCATGGGTCGAGGAGGCCGACGTCCACAAGGTGGTGGCCCACTGGCGGCGCCAGACCAAAGAGCTGCACTACGTCGAGGCCATCCAGGGCGACGGGTCCGACGCTCCCGGCGGCCCCGGGGGAGGCGACCCGGAGGACAGCGACGACCTCCTCGACGAGGCCATGGAACTGGTCGTCCGCAGCGGGCTGGGAAGTACCTCGATGCTTCAGCGTAAGTTGCGAGTAGGGTTCTCCCGCGCCGGGCGGCTCATGGATCTCCTCGAGCGGCGCGGCGTGGTCGGACCCTCAGAAGGATCCAAGGCCCGAGCGGTTCTGATGACGGTCGAGGAGCTGGAGGGCCTGACCGATCGTTAGCGATCCCGCTTTTGTTTGCGTTGGGGCATTAGTTCATTAAAGTTAAAGATGTGAATCCTGAACTGGTTCGTCACCTCCCGCTTACATCCTGGGTGTATTTCCCAGTTCACGCGGGTAGGGAACGGGCGCTCGCTCGCCGCTGGAGGGTCACATGAAGCGTTTCGTCATCACCTTGGCCTCCGCTTTGTTCCTGCTCGCGGGTACCGCCGCGGCCGTCCCCGATGGGCCACCGACCAGGGTGGCCCACAACTACTCCGATGTGGTCGATTCCCCCGTCCCCGGGGTCGATCCCGCCGAGCCGGACCCCGGTCTGGCCCTACCGGGCCTGCCCGGGAGCGTCTCTCAACTGCTGGGCACCGTGGATCCGGCACTCGCCAATCTGGTCGAGACCCTGCCGGCTCCGGTCGCCGAATCGCTCTCGCCTGTCATCGCTGCTCCCGTGGCGGCGGAGTCCCCTGCGCCGGTCTCCGGGCAGACGGACCCCTCGAAGCCGGTTGAGCCCGAGCAGCCGGCTCCGGCTCCGGCCAAGCAGGCCAGGGGCCAGACGGCCAAGACCAGCCTGCGGGCTGCGGCGGTGTCCACCGACATCTTCAAGGGGCTGCCGGCCAACGGTCACGCCGCCTACGGCACCGCCAGCGTCGTCCACGAACACGCGCTGCAGGTTGGCGAGACGCGAGTCGAGAACGCTGATGTCGCCTTCTCTGGCGCAGCGTTCGCTTCGGGCCCGGTCTCCGAGATCAAGAACGAGATGGCCCGCATCATCAACCCGGCCCTCGCGGCCGGCAACGCCTACGCCCGGGGTAGCGGTCTCGAGGTTGGCCTGGGGATCGGTCAGAGCGATCCGAATCAGATCGTCCCGGGGAGCATCGCCGAGGCGAAGGCGCCGCCCTCGACCGCTCTCATTGATAAGCAGCTTCCAAACGTCACTGTTCCGGGCGTGCTGACCGCCGACCTCTTGAAGGGGCAGGCACAGGCCAAGGCGAACTCCGCCTGCACCACCGGTACCGACCTCTCCTACGGCCTCGGCTATGCCGCCAACCTCGGTCTGGTCGGCTCGACGGTGCGGTCGGCTGCGGAGACGCCGGACAGGGCGGTCTCGCAGTCCCGTTCGCATACGTTCCTGGTTCCACAGGAAGGCGCCCCGTCGCCGATCCGCAAGTTCGGCCTGGCCAGTGAGACGCGCCAGACCATCGCTCCGGTCACGCTGTTCGCCGGCACCGGCAACCAGATCACGCTCGAGTTTCTCGGCGAGTGGGTCCTGCGGACCGTCGCCGACGGCAAGACCGGCAAGGTCTTCTACGGGCCCGGCAACGTGACCCCTGAGACGCCGCTCGTGCGAATCCTCCGCCCGGGCGACAGTGGGCCGGAGGTCCAGAAGATCCTTTCGACCCAAGACCTATTTGGCGCCGCTGGCTTCATTCTCGACGTGTCCCCGCTGCTCAAGGTCAGCGTCGGCGCTCCGCCCCGCATGATCGGGGGCGCCGACAACAGCAAGCCGGTCGAGACCGGCACCTTCGCCGCCGCCGCCGTCGACGTCGTGCGGGTCACGCTGCTGGACGTCCCAGGAGGCCTTACTGTCGCCGACGTCCGCGTCGGTCACATGGAGAACGCCACGGCGGTGCCGGAAGGCGGTATCGAGTGCGGCATCCAGATGTCGAAGAACACCGACAAGCCCAAGGTCGGCCGGGGTGAGACCTTCACCTGGACGATCAACGTCACCAACCCGAACGACTGTGTCCTCACCCAGTTGAAGGTGGTCGACACGATCACCGCCGACCCCGGGATCGAGTGGACGGTCGACTCGGCGAGCCCGACGGCCTCCGAGAAGTCCAAAGGCAACGTGACATGGAACGACATCGGCCCGCTGAATCCCGGGCAGAGCAAGGATCTGAAGATCACCTTGACGGTGGGATCCAATTCCGGCGCCGGGTTGTTCCATGACCTGGCCAAGGCCACCGGCGTATGCGGGCCGGCGGAAGGGACAGCCGGAGCCGAGGCGGCTCTTCGCGTGCCGCTCGAATCCAGCGTCACACTCGACCTGCCCGAGGTCGACGCGGCGCTCGGCACCCTGTTGCCCCGTGAGCTGCCCCGCACCGGTGGGCTGTTCACGCTGCTCCCCGGCCTCGCCCTGATGGGCGGCGGGCTGATGCTGCGGGCGGCGAGGCGCCGCAAGCACCTGTAGCCAGCAGCCCGTACAGAGAACGCGAAGAGGGGGTGCCCGCTCGGGGCACCCCCTCTTCGTTGCTGCAAAGGCTTGCTAGGCGGCCCGCATGCGACCGGTGCCACCGAGGGTCTCGTCGCCGGCGGCGCGGTCGTGGGTCATGTACCCGAACAGCGCCCGCCAGGGGGAGGTCAGACCGGCAACGATGAAGCCCGTCATGAGCATCGCGATGTCGGAGTTCCGGGTGGCGATCCCGAAGCCGTCGAACACCGAGTAGTCGAGCGCCCAGACGGAGGCGATCCCGAGCACGAAGGTGAGCACCGAACGGAAGCCGGACACGGCCGGAATCGTGCCGTCGATGAAGTCAACGAGCTTGACGACGGCGAGGGCCAGCAGCGCCACGATGGCGAACTGGTACATGCAGAACACCTCCTGGTGTTGGGAGATCCCGGGAGTGCCCCGGATCTCCGGGAAGGCCTCCTTTGGCCTTCACAAGATCAGACCGAGCGGTGTGCCAGGAGGTAACGCAATGCACTGTTACATTTGTGCAACGGTTTTTGGATCCGCTGGCAAACCGTCGGGAGGCTGGGGGTCAGGCCTCGTTGTCGGGCGGCGTCTGGTCGAGACGGGTGCGCAGCTCGTCGAGTAGAGCACCGACGGCACTGAGGTGTTCCTCGATGCGAGCGATGTAGGCCTCGGGCGAGCTGTCGGGGACCTCGTCGTCGACCTCGATCTCGTTGATGACGGCCTCGGCGAACTCGGCCTGGGAATCGGGCACGAGGATCGTGCCGAGCGCCGAGCCGCCCGGCCCTGACCACTCGACCATCACCGACAGGCCGGCGGTCTCGAGCCGGCGGCGCAGGATCTGGGCGTGGAGGCGGGAAAACTCGCCCAGCTCCACGAGATCGGTGGCGTCACCTTCGTCGCCGTCGTCACCGTTGGCCGGGGGTGGCTCGACGACGAGCTCGACGCGACATTCGATGCAGTACCGGGACCCGGCCGTGTATTCGGCGCCGCAGGCCGGGCACCAGACAGAAGGTGTGCTCATGACGAGCGGTACTCTAGGCCGGTCATGGCACCTTCCGACGTCAACGCGCCGCGCCCCGGGCAGCGGTTCTGGGTCGAGACGCTCGGCTGCCCGAAGAACGCCGTCGACTCCGACAAGGTGGTCGCCTCGCTGCTCGGGGACGGGCTGACGCGAGCCCGCTCGGCCGGCGAGGCCGATCTCGTCGTGGTCAACACATGCGCCTTCATCGAGGCCGCCCGCCAGGAGTCGATCGACACCGTCCTGGCGCTCTCCGACACGAAGAGGGACGGCGCCCGCCTGGTGGTCACCGGGTGCTTGGCCGAGCGTTACGGCGACGAGCTGGCCGCCGCCCTGCCTGAGGCCGACGCGGTGGTGGGGTTCGCCGGCGAGGGCTCGATCTCCGAGGTGGTTCTGCGCCGCCCGCCGAAGAGCGGCCCACGCGACCTCCTCGAGCTGCCCCGGCCGGCGCCGGCCGCGCCCTGGGCCTACGTGAAAGTGGCCGAAGGCTGCGACCGGACCTGCGCCTTCTGCGCCATCCCGTCGTTCCGGGGGAAGCAGCGGTCGCGGGCGCCGGAGTCGATCCTGGCCGAGGCCCGCGGCCTCGTGGCCGGCGGAGCACGCGAGATCGTGCTCGTGGCGCAGGACCTCGCCTCCTACGGACGCGACACCGGGTCTCCCGGGGCGCTGGCCCCGCTGCTGCACTCACTCGACGCACTGTCGGGCGACGGCTTGGCGCGGGTGCGTCTGCTCTACCTCTACCCGTCGCAGGTCCGCGACCCGTTGGTGGGGGCCATCCTCGACCTCGAGACGCCGGTGCCTTATTTCGACCTGT
>JAICGL010000099.1 GCA_025923175.1 Acidimicrobiia bacterium | reverse complement strand
GCTGACGAGGTGCTCCTGCAGGGCGTGCAGGGGATAAGCGATCTGATCACCACGCCGGGTCTCATCAACACCGACTTCGCCGACGTGAAGATGATCATGACCAACGCCGGCTCGGCGCTCATGGGCATCGGTATGGCCTCGGGCGAGGGGCGGAGCGTCAACGCCGCCCGCAGCGCCGTCTCCAGCCCGCTGCTGGAAGCCGGCATCGAGGGTGCCCGCGGGATCCTGCTCAGCATCGCCGGCCCGCCCGACATCTCGCTGCACGAGGTGAACGAGGCCTGCGAGCTCATCTCCCAGGCGGCGCACCCCGACGCCAACATCATCTTCGGGACGATCATCGACGACAAGCTCGCCGACCAGGTGCGCGTCACGGTGGTGGCCGCCGGATTCGACCGCTTCGACGGCGAACGGCCCCGGGTCTCGGAGCGGCGGGTGGTCGACCTCCGCTACAGCGACGACGACGCCACGAGCCCGCTCGACGAGCTGGACGTGCGCGAAGACGAGCTCGTGGAGGACGAGTTCGACGTGCCATCGTTCATCAACCGGCCCTAGCGGCTACGACGCTTTGGCCTGGATCCGCCTCGAAATCGACGGGGCCGAGATCCTCTTCAGTGACCGGACCGGAGGGGTCTCGGCACCACCGTTCGACACGGCCAACGCCGGCTACGCGCGAGGCGACGACCCCGCCAACGTCGACGAGAACCGTGGCCGCATCGGCGCGGCATTCGGTGGGCCGAACTCCGACCCGGCGAAGTGGATCTGCCTCCATCAGGTGCACGGCGCACGCGTCTATCTCCCGGACGTGGCCGGCCCGACAGCGGGCCGGCCGGCGCCGGAAGCCGACGCGGCGGTGAGCACGGGATCTGACGCGATTCTGTCGGTGCTCACCGCCGACTGCGCGCCGGTGGCCCTCGTGGCGCCGGGCGTGGTGGGCGCGGTGCACGCCGGATGGCGCGGCGTCCTCGCCGGTGTCCTCGAGGCGGCGGTGGCCGAGGTCCGTCGGCGGTCGGACGGGCCGATCACCGCGGTGATCGGCCCCTGCATCCATCCGGAGTGCTACGAGTTCTCCGCCGACGACCTCGAGCCGATCGCCGCTCGGCTTGGGACCGAGGTGGCGGGCGAGACGGCCGGGGGGAAGCTGGCCCTCGACCTTCCGGTGGCGGTGGCGCTCGCCCTGTCGGAGGTGGGCGTGGACGACATCACCGACATCGGCGTGTGCACGGCATGCTCGCCCGACCACTTCTCCCATCGCCGCGATGGGCGGGTCCACGGCGTGACCGGGCTGCAGACGATGCTGGTGGCAGCCCGATGAGAGTGATCCGGTGAACACAACCCTGGTTCGACCCGAGGAGGTCGCCGATCGGCTGGCGGCGGTGCAGCAGAAGGTGGCGGACGCCGCCGGCCGGTCGGGTCGCCCTGCGTCGGCGGTGCGCCTCGTGGTGGTCACCAAAGGCGTCCCGCCGCCGGTAATGCAGGCCGTGCTCGACGCCGGAGCCACCGATCTCGGGGAAAACCGGGCGCAGGAGTTGCTGGCCAAAGCCCCTGAACTGGCCGCCCTCTCAGGGGCATTCCCGAACCCCCGCCGGCCGAGGTGGCACTTCATCGGGCGGCTGCAGCGCAACAAAGTCGCGTCGCTGGCACCCCTGGTCGATCTCTGGCAGTCGGTCGACCGGCTCGAACTCGGGCAGACCATCGCCCGGCGCGCCCCGGGGGCGGCCGTCCTGGCCGAGGTCAACGTGGCCGACGATCCAGCCAAGGCCGGCGTGGCTCCCGACGATGCGCCGGCCCTCGTCGACGGTCTGCGATCGGCCGGCCTCGCCGTCGACGGATTGATGACGATCCCGGCCGCCGGGCGGGATCCCCGGCCGGCTTTCGCCGCCCTGGCGGAGCTGGCCGAGCGCCTCGGTCTGCTCGAGGTGTCGATGGGCATGAGTGACGACTACGAAGTGGCCGTAGAGGAAGGGGCCACGATCGTGCGGGTTGGGCGGGCGATCTTCGGCGAGCGCCGAGGGCACACCGGCCCGAAATGAGTCAGTTGGGGCCGGGCCGGGCGTGACTGAGGTGCGAGAGGGACACCGGAAAGGCAGGGTCCACGATGACAACCGCTGAGTCTGCAACGATAGGACCGGCCGGAGTGAGGAGGGCAGTTCGATGGCTGCGATGTGGCGACGGGCAATGGTGTACCTGGGCCTCGTCGACGAGCCGGAAGACGACGACGGCGCAGCGATGGCGCCCCGCGCCCCTGATCCGGGCCCCAATGTGCGTCCGATGAGCCGCGCTGAGGGGGCCTCGGACACTGCTCCCCGGCCCAGCGTGGTGCGGACGATGCCCACTGCTTCCACGGCGGCGCGCGTCCACGTGGTCGAGCCCCGGGGATTCAACGACGCTCAGGAAGTCGGCGACCGGCTCAAGGCAAACCAGCCGGTGATCCTCAACCTGCAGGGCCTCGACCGTGACCTGCAGCGGCGGCTGATCGACTTCTCCAGTGGCCTGGCCTACGCCCTCGGCGGGTCGATGTCGAGGGTTGCCGATCAGGTCTTCCTGCTGACCCCGTCGAACGTCGAGGTCTCCCAGGAGGAGAAGGAACGCCTCCAGGCCCGAGGGCTCTTCCGGGCCTAGCGCCCGTAAGCTTCCGGCCAGTGGACCTTCTTTGCTCCCTCATCAGCGTCTATTTCATCGTTCTCTTCGCCCGGATCATCCTGTCGTGGTTCCCGATGCAGCCGGGCACGCCGATGGCATCGATCGCCTCGGTCATCTACCAGCTGACCGAGCCGGTGATGGGTCCTGTCCGCCGCCTGATTCCCACCATCGGAATGATCGACATCTCGCCCATCGTGGTGTTCTTCGGGCTGCGGATCCTTCAATCCGCCATTGGCTGCTGACCACGGACGGTAGTTGGGTCCACCCTGACCGGGTGGGTGATCGTTAGGATCGACCTATGGACGTGACCCCCCACGATCTCCGGAACGCGGAGCTGCGGGAAGCGTTCCGCGGCTATCGGCCCGATGAGGTTGAAGAGCTCCTCGAACGAGCGGCCATCACCCTCGAGCGGATGCACGAGCGGAACCGGCAGCTGCAGGAGAAGATCGCCGGGCTCGAAGCCGAGGGGTCGACGGCCAAGGAGATGGAGAGCGTGCTCCGCCAGACGCTCCTCCTGGCGCAGCGCACCTCCGACGAGACGGTGACTGCCGCTCACGAGAAGTCCCGCCATCTCATCGAGGAGGCGGAGGACCGGGCGATGACGCTGACGAGCGAGGCCGAGGAACAGGCCCGCATCATCGGCGAGGCCCAGCGCCAGAAGTACGAGGCGATCGTGTCCGAGCTGTCGGCCCGGCGCGACCTCCTCACACTCGACATCGACGCCCTTGAGCGGGTCCAGGCCGACTACCGCGGCCGGTTGCGGGCCGTCCTCGAGAAGGAGCTCGAAGAGCTGGATCGGCGCGCGTCGCTGCCGGCTCCGGCCAAACCCGAACTGCACGAGATCGACCTTTCTGCTGTGCCTGTCCCCTCCGATCCGGTTGCGTTTTCGGGGGACACCCCCGAACCGGGGCCCGAGGTGCTCCCGTCGACGCCCGCTCCGTCGGCCACGTCGGCCTGGGGGCCACCGCCCGAATCCAGCGAATCGGAAGAAGCCGGCTCGCCGACCGAGGCGCTGGTGGTGCTCGACGAGGAGTTGGCCGATTCGGGTCCGTCCGGGGCGAGCTCCCGCCGTCGTGGGTAGCCCTCCCCGGTCGAGCGCCAATGGTCCACACTCCCGGGTAGAGTCCGCCGCTACCATCTTGCGTGGTCATAGCCATATCTAGGGCGGTGTGCTTGTGCTCCTCGTGAGCTTCCTCCTGGTCATCGTCGCCACGATCTTTCTGCTGTCGGGGCTCTTCCTCACGGACTCGCTGGGCCTGATCTTCGTCTCGATCGCCTGTTCGGCCCTGGCGGGAATCGTCCTCGTCCTCGCGGTCATGAAGAGCAAGCCGCGACCCTCGACGACCCCGGCGGCCGACGGTGAAGGTGAGGTGCCGGTCGGCGCCGCCGAGGAGTCGTCGGCCGGGCGGCAGGCACCGGCCCGTCGGGCCGAGAGTCGCGAGTTCCCGATTGACGAATACGACTCGCTGGAGGTGGTCGAGGTGCTGCCGCTCCTCGGCGACCTCGAACCCGCGCAACTGGAGATGGTTCGCCAGCGGGAGGCGTCGGGGCGGGCCCACCCCTGGATCCTCGCCCGGGTCGATGCCCTGCTCGAAGCGGAGGCTGACGCCGACACCTCCGAGCACGCCTGGGCGCCAGGCCCCATCGGCACGTCCGGGCAGCAGCGGAGCCTGCTCGACGACGAGGACGACATCGTCGAGGTCGAGCCCGACGACGCCGACTGGGCGACTCCCCGCGAGTCCGACTGGGCGGCGTCCGACTTCCCGCTCGACTCCGGGTCTGACTATGACGACCTCTCGGGCGCGCGTGACTTCCCCATCGACCGCTACCACCAGCTGCGCGTCAGCGAGATCCTCCCGCTGTTGACCAACCTCGGCGCCGAAGACCTGAAGATGGTCCGGGAAGAGGAGACGGCGGGGAAGGCCCGGGCCAGCATCCTGGCCCGGATCGACGGCCTCCTCGGCCGCAGCGCAGCGGGCTCCCGCTCAACGGCGGCCAAGCGGCCGGCGGGCGCGGCAAAGAAGGCTGCACCGTCGAAAGCGGCGGCCAACCTTCCGATCGAGGACTACGACAACCTCAACGTCGCCCAGATCGTGGCCCGCCTCATGAGCCTGAGCCCGGCCGAGCTGCGCCAGGTCCGCACCTACGAGAAGCGCCACAAGAACCGGGCCGGTGTCCTCACCCGGATCGACGGAGCCCTCAGAGGACGCTAGGAGCGCGCTGAAAAATTCAGCTACTCCTGGAATCAGAGCATTCTTTCAGCGCACTCCTAAGCCACCTCGAGGCTGACGGTCACCGGCGTCCCTTCGACGTCGAGGACCGCGCCCTCCGGGTCAACGTCGGGGTTCACCTGCCAGCTGACGGCCAGGACCTCGCCGGCGATCCAGGCGCCGTGCCGTTCGGCCGCCTCCGCCAGCGGCCCTGTCGCCCAGAGGCGGACCTTGATCCGGTCGGCGATGGCGAGCCCGCTGGCCCGGCGGTGGTCGTTGATCGCCCGTGACAGTTCCCGGGCGAGACCCTCCTGCCTCAGGTCGTCGTCGATCTTGAGATCGAGGGCCACGGCGAACGGGCCGTCCTGTGCGAGGGCGAACTCCTCGTGTTCCTCGGCCCGGACCTCGAGGTCGGAGGCCGAGAGGACGACGGGCTCCCCGTCGATCTCGATCGTGTAGCTGCCGGTGTCTTCCAGTGACCGGCTGACCTCGGCGCCGTTGGCCGATGCGAGTGCCGCCTTCACTGCCGGCAGCTTCGGACCGAGGCGGGGCCCGAGCGCCCGGAAGTTGGGCACGACCGAGTAGCGGATCAGCCCGGCCAGGCTCTCGACCACCTCGAGGCTCTTCACGTTGAGCTCCTCCGACACCTGCGCCGCCACGCCGGGGGAGAGCCGGCCGGCGCCGGGCACGAGCAGCAGCGCCCGCCGCAGCGGTTGGCGGACCTTCATCCGGGCCTCGCCGCGGGCGGCCCGGCCGAGGGCCACGAGCCGCCGGGCCAGCGCCATCTCCTCCTCGAGGCCGGCGTCGATCTTCGAGCGGTCGGCCTCCGGCCAGTCCTGGAGGTGGACGGACTCTTCCGGCATTCCGAGCACCTGGTGGATCTCGTCGGCCACGAACGGGCAGAAGGGGGCGAGCAGCTGGGCGACGGTCGTGAGCGACTGGTACAGCGCGGCGAAGGCACCCGGATCCGAGGCTTTCCAGAACCGGGGCCGGGACCGGCGGACGTACCAGTTGGACAGGTCGTCGACGAACGACTCCAGTGACTGCGCCGCCGCGAGGGTGTCGTATCCCTCGAGAGCGTCGGTCACCGCGGCCACCGTCGCCTCCCGGCGCGAGCCGATCCAGCGGTCGAGCACGTGTCCTTCTTGGGGGACACCCCCCGACCCCCGGGCCGGCTCGGCTTCCGTCGGCTCCCAGCGCTCCAGGTTGGCGTAGGTCACGAAGAACGACAGCGTGTTCCACAGCGTGAGGAGGAACTTGCGGATCGACTCGTCGATGCCCTCGCCGTAGACCCGGCGGTTCGTCCAGGGCGACCCGGCCGAGAAGAAGTACCAGCGCAGCGGGTCGGCGCCCTTGGTGCGGAAGATCTCCCAGGGGTCGATCACGTTGCCCTTCGACTTCGACATCTTGGCCCCGTCCTGGTCGACGACGTGGGCCAGGCAGACGACGTTGCGGTAGGGCGTCTGACCGAAGACCAGCGTGTTCACGGCAAGGAGGGAGTAGAACCAGCCCCTCGTCTGGTCGATGGCCTCGCAGATGAAGTCGGCGGGGAAGCGCTGCTCGAAGACGTCTTCGTTCTCGAACGGGTGGTGGAGCTGCGCCGCGGGCATCGACCCGGAGTCGAACCAGGCATCGAGGACGGGCTCGAGGCGCGTCGCCGTCGCCCCGCACTCTTCCACCGGGCAGTCGAAGGTGATGTCGTCGACGTAAGGCCGGTGGAGGTCGAGGTCGGACAGGTCACGTCCGGCTAGCCGGCCGAGCTCGGCCACCGACCCGATGCAGGTGTCGTGCGGAATCGGGCCGGCGCAGCGCCACACCGGCAGCGGGGTTCCCCAGTACCGGTCACGCGACAGCGCCCAGTCGATGTTGTTCTCCAGCCAGTCGCCGAAGCGGCCGTGCTTGATGTGCTCGGGATGCCAGCTGATGGCCTCGTTCTGCTCGATGAGCGCGGCCTTCTCGGCCTGCGTCCGGGCGAACCAGGAGGTCTTGGCGTAGTAGATGAGCGGCGTCCCGCAGCGCCAGCAGTGCGGGTACGAGTGGGTGTAGGCCGCGACCTTCTCGAGGCGCCCGGCGGCCCGCAGGGTGTCGATGATCCCGGGGTCGGCCTCCTTCACAAACAGCCCGGCCCAGGGTTCAATGATCGGCTCGAAGCGGCCGGCGACGTCGACCGGGTTGAGCGTCGGCAGCCCTTCGGCGTCGCCGACCTCCCGGTCGACCTCACCGAAGGCGGGGGCCAGGTGGACGATGCCCGAGCCGTCCTCGGTGGTGACGAAGTCGGCGACGACGACCCTGTTCGCATCGTCGTCGATGGGGACAAGGTCGAAGGGCCGCTCGTAGCGGAGGCCCTCGAGATCGGCGGCGCGAACCGTCTCGACGATCTGCCAACCGCCCTCGTCAGCGGAGGAGCCGTAGATCGCCTCGACCCGGTCCTTTCCGAGGACGACGTCGCGTTCCACGCCGGGCCGGCGCACCCGCACGTACTCGACGTTCGGGCCAACGGCGGCGGCCACGTTCGAGATGAGGGTCCACGGCGTGGTCGTCCACACCAACAGGTCGAAGTCCCGCTCGATCAGGGGGAAGCGGACGTAGACGGAGTCCTCGGTGATGTCCTGGTAACCCTGGGCGACCTCGTGGCTGGACAGGGCCGTCCCGCACCGGCCGCAGTACGGCACGACCTTGAAGCCTTCGTAAAGGAGGCCCTTGTCCCACATCTGGCGGATGAGCCACCAGACCGTCTCGATGAAGCCGTTGGTCAGCGTCCAGTAGGCACCCTCGGTGTCGAGCCACATGCCCATCCGTTCGGTGAGCGTCGCCCACTCGGAGACGTACCGCTGGACCGACTCCCGGCAGCGCCGGTTGAACTCCTCGATTCCGAAGTCGCGGATCTGGGTCTTGCCCGACAGGCCGAGTTCCTTCTCGACCTCAACTTCGACCGGAAGGCCGTGGCAGTCCCAACCGCCCTTCCGGGTGACGTAGTGGCCCCGCATGGTCTGGAAGCGGGGGAAGAGGTCCTTGAACGAGCGGGCCCAGACGTGGTGAAGGCCGGGCCGGCCGTTGGCGGTCGGCGGACCCTCGTAGAACACCCACTCGGGAGCGCCCTCACGGCGGCGGAGGCTCTCGGCGAACACGTCGTGCTGGCGCCACCGCTCGAGGACGCGCTCCTCGAGGGCGACGAAGTCCACCGATGACTCGACGGGGGGAAAGGCCATCCGCCGTAGGATATCGACGTGACTGAAGTGAGCGACCTTTACGACGACAGCCCGGAGGGCATTGTCCTCCGGATCCACGTACAGCCCGGCGCCGGCCGCAGCGCCGTGGTCGGTCGCCACGGCGACGCCCTCAAGGTCCGGGTGGCGGCCCCGCCGATCGAGGGCCGGGCCAACGAGGCCGCCCGGGCGCTCCTGGCTGAGGCGCTTGGGGTCTCCGAGTCTGACGTGGAGCTCACCTCGGGCCAGTCGTCCCGAACCAAGCGCTTCCGGCTCAACGGTCTCGACGCTGAGGAGGGCGAGAAGCGGATCCGGGTGGCCCTCGACGATGCCAAGGCCGCCGACACCCGGGGCGCCCGGGGCCGCGGCTGACACCCCGATTGCCGCGTCGCGGCCGGTCGGAGGCCTTACGCTGGTAGGATCACCCGTTCGGTGAACGGGCCGCTCACGAGCGGCCCGAGGCGCGTCTGCCGGAGGACACAGCGGTCATGGCACGAGCAGGGGCGAGCAAGTCCCTCGACAAGCCGGCTCCGAGGGCGCGTGGCGCTGCAGAGGCGGTGAAGCCGGCTCCGGCCAAGGCCGCGGCCAAGACGACCCGCAAGAAGACGGCCGAGCCCGCAGCCTCCGCGACGAAGGCCAAGAAGGCTGCGACGAAGCAGCCCGCCGTGAAAGCAGGAAAAGCTGTCAAGGCAGCGAAAGTGACAAAACCCGCGCCGCCGGGCAGAACAGCGAAGGCCACGAAGGTCACCAAGGTCGCCAAGCCGGTGAAGACGGCGAAGGCGGTGAAGACGGCGAAGGCCGTGAAGACCGTGAAGACGGCGGCGAAAACCACGAAAGCCGTCAAGGCCGCTCCGGCCCGGGCGGTAAGCAAGGCCAAGAGCCCTACGGTGGCTCGGAACACTCGACCGAAGAAGAGCGAGGGAACACAGGTGGCGGAAGCGCCCAAGGGCCGGCGGGGTGGTGCGGCGACGAAGACGCCGCCCAAGGCCGCCCCGGCCGCGGTCGTCGACAAGGTCGAAACCGCGAACTTCCCCCCGAAGACGCTCGAGAGGCTCCGCCGCCTCCTCGAGGAGGAGCGGGAGACCTACGTCCGCCAGGCCCGCGACCTCGCAGCCGAGGCCGAGGCCCTGGCATCGGAGCGGGAGCCGGGCGACACCCAGTTCGACGAGGAGTCGGGCGAAGGCGACACACTCAACGTCGAGCGGGAGCGTGACCTGGCCCTCTCCGCCTCTGCCACCCAGGCCGTCGAGGAGATCGACCGGGCGCTCCGGCGGATGGATGTCGGCACCTACGGGATCTGCGAGCGGTGCGGCAAGAAGATCGGCGTGGCCCGACTCGAGGCCCTGCCGTTCGCCGCCCTGTGCATCGAGTGCAAATCCCGGGAAGAGCGGCGTCGCTGACGCAGCGGTCGCCGGCCGGCCCGCTGGCCGTTGCCGCCGCCATCGTCGTCCTCGACCAGCTGACCAAGATCTGGGCCGTCGCCGCGCTGTCGGACGGGCCTGTCGAGGTCATCGGCACGCTGCTCCAGTTCAGGCTGACCCGCAATCCGGGCGGGGCCTTCAGCCTCCTGACCGGCCTGACCCCGGTGCTGGCGGTGCTGGCAGTGGTGATGGTCGTCTACATCGTCCGCACGACCCGGCGGACGTCCGACACCGTCATGGCGTACTCGCTGGGCCTGGTGCTCGGCGGGGCGGTCGGGAACCTGGTTGACCGCATGGTCCGCTCGCCGGGCGTCCTGCGGGGTGAGGTGGTCGACTTCATCAAGGTGCCGAACTGGCCGACCTTCAACATCGCCGACTGCGCCATCACCGTCGGGGTGATCCTCATCGCCATCCGGGGGTGGAAGCAGTAGTGGTGTTTTCGGTGCCCGTCGCTCTGGCCGGGGAGCGGGTCGACCGGGCCGTGGCG
>JAICGL010000098.1 GCA_025923175.1 Acidimicrobiia bacterium | reverse complement strand
GGTGTGCCCGGCGAAGAGGCCGGCGGCGCCGACGGCCCACACACCCGTCCCCAGCAAGGTTGTCGCCAGCCGCCCTGACGGGAGTGCGACGCGCCGGGCGCCGTCGGGGAGCAGCCACCAGAGCCCGGCTCCGGCGGCGGCCCCGATCTCGAGCATGGTCGCGATGCCGTCCTTGAACCCGATGGCTTCCGGTGCGGAACTGCCGTCGATGGCGAGGCCGGTCGTGCGGGACAGCACCCAGACGAGGGTGACGGCGAGGTTGACGGCTGCGCCGGCGGCGAGCCACGGAGCGGGCCGAGCCAGCAGGATGGCGGCAGCCAGGGCGCTCTGCACAACGGCGACGACCAGGAAGAACGCGACATGGCCGGCCATTCCCCGGTGGTCGGCGGCGGCCGACACGTGGAGCACGCCCGCCGCCAGGCAGAGGGAAATGACGCCGGATCGCAGCAGTCCGCCGACATCTGCGCCGGGCATCGTCCGGGGAACCTCCAGCAGGCGAAAGTGGGACGACATTAGGTTCTCTCGACATTATCTGGAAGTCAAGACATAGTGATTCCACTATGCGGAAAACTCTCGAGGCTTCTCGTCGCCACCAGTACGGTTGCCTGATGGCGGGCGAGGACATTCCGAAGGGCGGTCTCGGTACCGTCCGGAACGCCACCCTGCTCCTCCAGCTTCTCAGCGAGGGCGACCGCTACCAGGCGCTCAGCTCGCTGGCCGAGCGGAGCGGGCTGTCGCTGGCCACGACGCATCGGGTGCTCCGCTCGCTGGCCCAGGCCGAGCTCGTCAGCCAGCACTCCCAGTCGTCCCGCTACAGCCTGGGGCCCGGCCTCTTCCGCCTGGGCGTCGCCTACCGGGACCGCCTCCCGCTCCTCCAGGTACTCGCTCCCTACCTCCTCGAGGTGCGCGACAACACGAAGGCGACCATTGAGGTGTCCCTCCTCGTCCAGGGCGTCGTCGTGGTGGCCGACCGGGTCACCGGCGAGAACGTCACGCGGGTCTTCCGCGACAACACGAGCTACCACACGCCGTTGAAGACAGCCGCCGGTCGGGTCCTGCTCGCCCACGCCGACCTCGACACGTGGGACGAGGTCATCGCCAAGGCAGGGCCCGACGCGCCCACGCCGGCCGAACGGCAGCAGTGGTCGGTGGCCGCCCATCTTGTGCACGTCCTCGACGACAGCGGTGAGTTCCAGGTGGCGGTGCCGGTGCGGGACGTCGCCGGGTCGGTGATCGCCGCCATCTCCGGCACGGCCCGGCTCCCATTCCTCGGCGAGCAGGACCAACGGCTCGAGGAGCACATCGCCCGCCAGTTGCAACGCACGGTCGAAATGATCCGGCCTTCGCTGACCGACAGCTGAGGAGGCCTCTCCGTTGGGTGATGACTGCAATGCCGCACTGGCTCGCTGGGCCGAGGCGGCGGAACGCCTTGTCTGGGACCGCCGCTGGACCAGTGTGTTCGAGCCCACCGGCCGATCGGGCCGCTGGTTCGTGGGCGGCGAGATCAACGCCGCCGTCAACTGCATCGACCGGCACCTGCCGGACCGCCGCGACGAACCGGCCTTCCACTGGGAGGGCGAGCCCGGCGAGCGCCGCACCGTCACCTATGCCGAACTGCATACCGAGGTGGTCGCGTTCGCCTCCGCCCTCCGCGGCCTGGGAATCGGGCGCGGCGACCGCGTGGCGCTGTACATGGGTTGGATTCCCGAGACGATCGTCGCCGTGCTCGGCTGTGCTCGGATCGGGGCGGTGTCGAGTCTCGTCCCGGTGTCCCTCCCGGCTGAGGCCCTCGCCGACCGGCTCGCCGCATTCCGGGCCCGCGTGCTGGTGACACAGGACGGTGCGTGGCGCCACGGCTTCGAGGTGCCGCTCAAGGAACGGGCGGACGAGGCGCTGTCGACGTTGACGGAGCCGCAGAGCGTCGACGCCACGGTGGTGGTCCGGCGGACGGGAAGCGCGGTCGAGTGGTTCGAAGGCGATCGATGGTACGGCGAACTGGTCTCCGGCGCGGCAGCCGCGGATGAGGACGGAAGCCCCGCTGCCGTCGGGGCCGACAGTCCGCTGCTCGTGCAGTATCTCGGCGGTCATCGCCATCAGCCCCTCGGCGTCGTCCTGCCGACGGCCGGGCTCCTCGTCTGCGCCGCCGAGCTCCACCGGCGCGTCTTCAGCGAGACCGACGGCGACGTCCTGTGGGCTGCCATGGAACTGTCGTTCATCAACGGCATCGTCCAGGGAGTGTTGGGGCCGCTCTGTGCCGGGCGGCCGGCGGTGATGTACGAAGGGATGCTGGACACGCCGACCTGGGCCCGGGCGTGGGAGATCATCGAGCGCTACCGGGTGAGCACGTTGTTCACGACGCCCTCGATCGTCCGCCAGCTGCGCCTGGCTGGCGAGGGGCCGGGCGGCCACGACCTCGGCTCCCTCCGGCTGGTGGTGACCGGCGGCGAACGGTCCGACGAAGCCGACTCCGACTGGCTGGCCGGCCTCGGGGGGCATGGCGGCCCGCTGGTGGCGAACGCCTGGGGCCAGACCGAGACCGGCGGAGCGGTGTTGTTCTCACCCCTCCCGCAGGGTGCAGGCAGCCTGCCCGACCCGGGGGTTGCCATCGTCGACGGGTCGGGCGCCCCGGTCCGGGCCGGCAGTGCCGGCGAGCTCGTGGTGCGCCATCCCTGGCCCGGGCTCTTCCTCGATGTCGAGGGGCACGCCGACGTCGACGGTCGCTATTGGCGCTACGCACCGTCGGCGGCATGGACCTACGCCACGGGCGACCTCGCGCGCCTCGACGCCGACGGCGAAGTCGAGATCATCCGGCGGCTTGATCCGGCCGTGAAGGTGTCGGGCCAGCTCGTGTCGCTGGCCGATATCGCCGAGGTGCTGGAGGAGCACCCTCTGGTCGCGGAGGCGATCGCCGTCCAGACACTCGACGCCGAAGGTGGCCGCAGCATGCTTGGCTGCGTGCTGCTCACCGACGAGGCAGCCCCGACGCAGAAGGTTGCCGACGACCTGTGCCGCCACGTGCACGAATGCCTGGGCGGGCTCGCCCGGCCGGCCAACATCGCGGTCCTCGAGAGCCATCCGATCGAGGTGCCTGTGACCGTCCTGCACCGCGCACTGGCCTTGGTCGGTGCCGGTCGGGCGAAGTCGGAGAGCTTCGTGGTCACGCCGGCGCAAATGCACGAGGCGATCGCTGCCGTCCTGCCGGTCTGAAGCGATTGACGGCCGGGCGTGGGGCAGGGGCCCCACGCTCCGGAGGAGGACGGGGTTGGGGCCCCGTCCGGGGCGGCGAAGCCGCCAGAACAGGGCCGTAGCGAGCGCTAGCCCGCTAGGCGGTCGGCGGAAGCGGGCTGCCCTGGTTGGAGAGGGCGTGCCGGATGCGACGGGCGACCGCGGGGTGCGTGTTCGGATGGGCGGCCAGGGCGGAGAGGCGGCGGCGGCGCTCGACGCGGCGCACCGACGAGCGGATCCGGCTCGCCACCTCGGGGCTGGTCCGAGGATGGGCGGCGGCGACGCTGAGGCGGTGGGCTCTGTCCTGCATGGCTGTCTCTGAATCTCCTGGCACGGTCCGGGTTGGCTCACCATCCATCGGCGCGAAGCGGGCCGGGGTTGAGCGGTTCGTTGCACCTGGGGGGCGCCGGGCTGTGGTAGCAACCCCGGGTGAGCACTCTTCGGGTCGTGTACACCGACGGCGCCTGCTCCGGGAATCCCGGGCCGGGCGGCTGGGCCTGGGCGGTGGCGCCGTCGGGCCCGTTCGAGGCCGGCGCCGAGGCGAAGTCGACCAACCAGCGTATGGAGCTGAAGGCGGTCCTCGATGCGCTGACCAAACTCGACGGGGACCTCGAGGTCCGCAGCGACTCGACCTACGTCGTGAACTGTTTCCGCGATCGGTGGTGGGAGGGCTGGCTGGCCCGGGGGTGGGTCAACAAGGCGAAGAAGCCGGTGGCCAACCGGGACCTGTGGGAACCGCTGATCAACGAGTACCGGCGGCGGGCAGATGAGATCTCGTTCACCTGGGTGAAGGGCCACAGCGACGACAAGTTGAACGACGTCGTCGACCGCCTGGCCGTGGAGGCATCGCTGACACAGCAGAGCCGGTCGGGCGACACGCTGCCGTCGGACGAGGACCTTGGTCCGGCGGACCTGCCCGCCGGCCGGGACGCCCGGCTGCCGGGAGGTCGGCTGGTTGCGGTGTTCGGGCACCGGCCCCCCGAGCTCGGCGGCTACGACGAGAACCCGGTGGCGGCCGGGGTGAGGGACAAGCTGGCCGAGATCCTGGCGGCCAAGAAGGAGATGTACCCCGACCTCTGGATGCTCACCGGGCTGCTGCTGGGAGCCGAACAACTGGCCGCCGAGGCGGCACGGAAGGCCGGCGTGCCCTATGTGGCCGTGCAGCCGTATCCGGCGCCCGAGAGCCAGTGGCCGTCGTCGTCACGAGACCGCTACGCGGAGCTGATCCGCCACGCCGGCGCCGCCGTCCTGCTGGAGCGGAGCGTCCCGGACAGCAAGCAGAAGTTCGGCGCCGCGCTGGCGAGGCGGGACGGCTGGCTGGCCAAGCACACCGACGAGGCGATCGTGGTGTGGGACGGGAGGGACCCGACGCTCGGGAAGCTGGTGCGGTCGCTGGAGGACAAGCTCGGCGACGACGTCTGGGTCGTCGAACCGACCTAACGAATGCCGGTGTCGCAGCTGACCTCGGCGTAGGTGAAGCGGCCGTACTCGACGGTGACCTCGACCGGACCGCAGCCGCCGATCCGGCTGGGCCAGTCGGCCACGAGCCGGTAACTGCCCGGGGCCACGATCATGCGGAACGATCCGTCGGAGAAGGACTTCTCGGTGGCGGCGACGGAACCGTCCTTGCGCAGGAGGCGCAGTGTGGTCTCCACCGGCTTGTCGGCGCAGGGCTCGTCGGGGCGCTCGACGGGGCACGTCGGCCCCGCGGTCACCCGGCCCGTGACACCGGACGCGCAGGGGGCGAAGGCGCCCGCCGCCGGTCCGCCGGCCGCCGGCTCGTAGCTGCAGGGGGGAGTGCAGCTCTGGTCGGTCGGCATGGCGGACGGGCAGGGCGGCGGGGGCGGGGGGCACGGCTCGCTCGGGGGAACCGGCTCGGCGATGGTGGTCGTCGATGCCGGGGCCGGCTGGGCGTAGTAGCACGGCTCGGGGCACGATGCATCATGCTCGCAGGGCGGCGGCGGGGGCGGGGGGCAGGAGGTTCCGGCGCTGTTGGGGGTGTCGTAGCAGGGCGGGGGGCAGTAGTTCATCAGCTGCGGCTGGGTGGCGCCGGTCCCACCGTTTGGCTCGGTGGGATAGGCACAGGGCGGCGGGGGCGGGCAGGGCGCCGGCTTGCCGTCGGCCGTGGCGAGGGCCGGGCAGGGCTGCGGGCAGCTACTCGAATTACCGGCGGGGTCGGAGGGGGGACAGGGCGGGGGGCACGGCTGGCTGGTACCGGTGCGGATGTCGTACTGCCGGCACGTCGGCGGGGGCGGCGGGGGGCAGGCGGGCCGGGCGGGTTCGACGACGGTGCCGTTGGAGGCGACCGGTGTTGCCCCGGCGGGGGGAGCGGCCGGTTGGGCGCACGGCGGCGGGCACGCCGTGGCGGAGTTGGCCGAGCCGGGATGAGGACAGGGAGGACCGCACGGGCGGTCGGGTGAACCGTTGGTGGGACAGGGCTTCGGCTGGGGCTTGGCGGTGACCGTGGCGGCGCGAGCAGTGCTCTCAGAGGTGCCCTTGGCGCCGGTCGTCGTCGTCGACGGATCGGCCGGCGGCGGGGACTCCGGCGCTGCTTCGGGGATGGCTGTCGGGCCGGGAAGGGCCATGTCGGCGCCCGGCAGGGAAGCGGCATCGCCGCCCGACAGCATGGCGACCGACACGGCCCTCCCGGACCGTGGGTCGGCCTGCGACACGGCGACGGCTGTCACCACCATGGCCACGCTGCACAGCGCGACCACGAACACCCGGGGCGACAGGCGCCGGACCCAACGTCGCTGCACCGACCTCACCTCCTCGCCTCCCGTCAGAGAGGCGCGAGCGCACAGTCGCGCCCGACCCCAGCCGGTGAGGCTCGTTTATCTGAGCCTTGCGCCCGGTTGGTGGCGCCTTCCGCGCGAGATCAATCGCTTGGCGCAGAAAATTTCTAGGAGCTGTCGTCGTGGAGGCGTCGTCTCGCCGTGTCCCAGCGCAACCGGTTGCGTCGACCCGGCATTGACGGCCGTGAACGCCTCCGACGCGCAACAAGTTGCGCCCAGGCCTATAGGGACTTGCGCGAAACGGGGCGGCGTTAAGGCGGAGGGGAGCGGACCTGGCTCGGTCAGGGCTCAGCCGTGGCCGGAGGCGGCGAGGGGGGATCGGGTGGCTGCTGAGCCTTCTGGCGGGTGATCAACTCGTCGACGGCGCCGCTCAGGTCGGCCAGCCGGTCCTTCAGTTCCTGAAGTTCCTCGGCAACCGGCCGGTCGTGATGGTGGTGATGGTCGTGGCCGCCCGCACGGGACGACTCGGCCCTCTTTCAGCAGCCTGGTTCGCCGGGACGGCCGCAGCAGTCGGAGAACGTGACGACCTTCTTGGCGTTGTTGCGCAAGGCCTTGGCGATCTTGCGGTCCAACGGACCGTCGTAGTCGTCGAAGTTCCGGAAGAGGGCCTTGAGACTCGGTCTGGGCATGCCCGGACGTTAGCTGTGTTGCTCCGGCGCCGCCCCCGTCGCCAGCAGGGAAATGGCGACGAACGGCGGCACGGAGCCTGCCGGTCCCAGTGGCGCGAACCGGACAAGTGCCTCAATTCGGGGGGAAAGGGAGAAGTCCTTCCCCCTTCACGGGAAAGCAATTTCTCTCATGGCCTCCGTGTGGCGCGGCCGGCGGTCCGTCTACTATCGTGAACGACTGTCTCTTATCCGTTACGGCACCCAGCCGGGCTCGATTGGGGTTGACCATGGCCGGAACCTCAGTGGTGGCAATGCGAAGCGCCGACGAGCATGAGCAGGTTCCCGCCGTCGCAGACGGAGTGCGTGCGCTCCTGTCCGGCGATCGGGGGGTCGTGCTTGTGTCGCCCGGCCCGAATTCCGGTGCCGTCACGCTGGCCATCGGTACGACTCAGGCGGGCAGGCGGGCCGTCCGTGTCGTCGCCCACATCCTCGTCGATCCGGCCGATCCGGCTTTCGCCCACCTGGATGGGGCGCTCGATCCCGCCCCGCTCGGCACGCTCGAAACCGAGTCGATCTCGAGCCTGGTCGGATCGGGCTTCCCCGTCGTGGTGACCGATCTCGTCCCCGTGGTGCCCCGGGGCGACACGTATCAGGGAGTGACGGCGATCCTCGACGAAGCGGCTGCCGCCCAGCGGCTCGCTGGCGACCTCGGCGCGCCCGTCCTCATCTTCGTGGTCGGTGACGGGGACCGCCCCGCAGCGGGTGAGATCGACATGGTCGAGGCCGAAGCACTTCTGTCTGCCGAGCCGGCTTTTGCACCCGAGCTGCGGGCCGCTGTGCGTTTCCTGCGGGCCGGTGGCCAGCTGGCCGTGATCACGACGGCGCTGCACGTCGCCGAGGCCCTCGACGGCACCCACGATCCCGACGCCCCGATGCTGCGCATCCACCGGCAGCTGCCCCGAGTGCGGTCGGAAGCCCCGGCGCTTGCCGCCGGGTGGTGCTGAGCACACCGTCCTAGCCGGCTCCCGGCGAGCAGAACGGCGCGGCCGCGACAGGCCGCAAAGAAGCCGTCATCGTTTTGGAACATTCAGAACGGTGACGAACAGCGTTGAGGCCCGATGTGGTCTACAGCGTTGCCGTTCCCCCTCACCCAGGAGACCCGACTGATGCAGCGACGAGTTCGGCGGGCGATGGCCCTCACCACGTTGTACGTGGCGATGGTCTGCGCTCCGGCCGGGCCGGCGGTGGCGGAACTCGGGGACCCAGATCCGGGCGGCGGCAACGCGACCACGTCGACGACAGTCGACACCACACCGACCACCGAGCCGCCCTCGGAGTCAACGACCACCACCACGACAACCATCTCCGACCCTTCCACGACGACCACCACCGTGCCGGCGGATGACGACGCCGACACCACGACCACTTCCACGTCCACCCCCACGACCGGCCCGGGCCCTTCCACCACGAGTACGTCCATCCCGTCCCCGGGTGGAACGGGCCGATCGACGACCACCACCCGCCCGTCGTCCACAACGACGACGGCGTCGGGCTCGACGGACACCACTGCTCCGGCGCTCTCCCCCGCCGGGGCAGTGGTGACCGATCACACCGCTGAGGCCGCAAGCCCCGGCGGGGACGGCGGCGGTTCGGGCGGAAGCTCTTCGTCCGGCCGCTCCGGCCGCACCACGCATCCCTCCCCGACCCGCCCCGACAGGGACGCCGAGACGACTGCCGATGTTCCCCCCGACCCCAACTGGTTCGATCCAGCGGGTCTCGGTGGTCTGTTCGGTCTCGGGGCGGTTGCCGACGAGGTCCCGGCTGGCGTGACTTCCGATCCGACCCCCGCGGGTCTGGAGTCCGCCCTCCCCAGCCGGGACCAAGGCACTTCTTCCTCCGTGGCGCTGCTCGGCCTGAGCCTGCTCATCCTGCTCGCCCTGGCCGGCGGCATTGCTTACCGCTGGTGGGATCGCCGACCGGAACGCTACTGGCCGGCCTGATCCATCGATGAGCGCCCGCCTCCCATTCCCCCGGGGAGGCGGGCCCTTTCTCAGGGAGTAGCACCGTGCATGAGTTTCTCGGCCGCAGCGCGGCCTTCCGCAGTCGCGCCGTTCTCATCGGCGTGGCACTGATCGCCGGCGGTTTCGTCGGAACGCTGCCCGATGCGTCGGCCGCCGTGAGTGACGCCCCCGACGAGACCTGGGTCACCAACGGCGACGTCAACAGCGTGTTCCGGGCGGGCAGCCGCATCTACCTCGGCGGCAACTTCGACCAGGTCGGCGCCGCCACCGGTTCGGGCGTGCCGCTCGACCCCACCAACGGAGCGCGGGCGGCGAGCTTCCCGAAGGTCAACGGCCCGGTGTATGTGACGGTGCCCGACGGCGCCGGCGGCTGGTACATCGGCGGCGACTTCACCCGGGTCGGCGACAGGTCACGCCACAACGCCGCCCGGATCCTGGCCGACGGCACCGTCGGCGCCTGGAATCCCAACACCGATCACGCCGTGCGGGCCATCGTGCTGGCCCCGGCCGGCGGCGCCAACCTCGCCTGGATCGGCGGCGACTTCACCGTCGTCAACAACGCGCCTGCCCCGATGGCCGCCCGCGGCCTGGCCGCTACCAACGTCTTCGGTGGTGAGGGTGTCTGGGGAATCCCGGGCAACAGCACCGGTTCCGTGCTGGCGCTGGCCCTGTCGGCCGACGGGTCGCGCATTGTGGCCGGAGGCGACTTCAGCTACTTCGGCGGGGCGGTCCGGCCGCGCCTCGCTTCCGTCGACCCGCGCACCGGTGCCATCGATTCTGCATTCAACCCCGGGGCGGACGGTCCGGTGCGGGCGCTGGTCAGGGCCGCCGACGGCCGCATCTTCGCCGGGGGCGACTTCACCCGCATCGGTGGACGGGCCCAGCCCCGCCTGGCCGCGCTGGCCGGTGCCGGCGGCGCGGTCGATCCCGCCTGGCAGATCGGGGCCGACAGCCGCGTGGGAGCACTGGCCCTGTCGCCTGACGGGACCCGCCTGTACGTGGGCGGCGACTTTGCGTCGGTCGGGGGTGCCGCCCGCCGGCGCGTGGCGGCGGTGGCGGTGGCCGGGGCCGGCGCCGTCGAGCCCGGCTGGAACCCCGGCGCCGCCGCAGCCTTCGACAATGGCGAGATCCGGGCGCTGGCCCTGTCGCCCGACGGGAGCCGCCTGTACGCAGGCGGCGGGGAGGACGACGAGAACCCGGCCCTGACCGGGCCTCCCCGCCGCCTGCTGGTGGCCATCGACGCCACCACCGGCGCGGTCGACGCGGCGTTCGATCCACGCCCGGCGGCGGCCACCATGGCGCTGGCCACGTCGGCCGGTGCGGTCTACGCCGGCG
>JAICGL010000097.1 GCA_025923175.1 Acidimicrobiia bacterium | reverse complement strand
GGGATCAACAGGTCTTCCTCGCCATCGAGGGTGTCGATCTTCAGATGGGCGCCGAGGGTCGCCTGCGTCATCGGGAGGCGCAGGACGTGGAGAAGGTCGTCGTTGTCACGCTCGAAGAACGCGTGGGGCCGCACCGCGATCGACACGTACAGGTCGCCGGGTTCGCCGCCCCGGGGGGCGGCGGGGCCGCGGCCGGCCAGCCGGAGGCGCTGACCGTCGTCGATGCCCGCCGGCACCTGGACCTCGACGGTGGCGGGCATGGTGACACGCCCGTCGCCGCGGCAGTCCCGGCATGGCGAGAGGATCTCCCGGCCCGTCCCCCGGCAGGCGGTACAGGGGGTCGCGGTCATCATCTGGCCGAGGATCGTCCGCCGGACGGTGCGGACCTCGCCGGCGCCGCTGCACGTGCGGCACGTGGAGGGATGGGTTCCGGGCTCACACCCGGATCCGTGGCACCGCTCGCACTCGACCGGCATCCGCAGTTCGACGGGCTTGGTCGCCCCGAAGGCCGCTTCCTCGAGGTCGAGGACGAGGTGGACCTCGGCGTCGGGGCCCCTGGGCGGACCGGCGGGCCCCCGGCCGCTGCCGCCGAAACCGCCGCCGAAGAAGGCATCGAAGAGGTCGGAGACGCCGAAGTCGAACCCGCCCATCCCGGGGTCGCCGCCTGCGGCCGCACCCTGGGCGCCGAACATGTCGTAGCGGCGGCGCTTCTCCGGGTCGCGCAGCGTGTCGTAGGCGACGGAGATCTCTTTGAAGCGGGCCTCGGAGGCCGGGTCGCCGTCGTTGGCGTCAGGGTGGTACTGGCGGGCCAGCTGTCGGTAGGCCTTCTTGATCTCGTCGTCGGTCGCGTCCCGAGCGATGCCGAGCACCTCGTAGAAGTCGTTCGGCATGGGCTACGTCGGCGGAGAGAGGTGGTTGCCGAGACGGCGGGAGACGGCGGCGACCGCCGCCATGGCCTGGGGATAGTTCATGCGAGTCGGGCCGAGTACGCCGACCGAGCCGCCGGGCCGACCCTCGACGTCGAACCGGGCGAGGACGACGGAGCACTCCCGCAGGTCCTCGAGCTGGTTCTCCGAACCGATCCGGACGGAGACGCCCTGGTCGATCAGGTCGCGCACCAGGCTCACCACGAGGTACTGGTGTTCGAGGACCTCGAGAAGACGGCCCACCGTCTCGCCGGCGGTGAACGCCTCGAGGTCGGCGGCGATCCGGCTCGCGCCGCCGACGTAGACCGGTTCCATGGCCATACCGGCGGTGGAGCGGGCCACGAGGGCGTCGCGGGCCTGGGTGACGAGCTGATCGGTGGCCGGGTCACCGGTGGCCCGGGGGGTGGGCAGATCCGCCCAGGAGGCGTCGCGCAGCTGGGTGTCGAGCACGGCGATGGCCGCTCCGATCCGCCCGTCGTCGAGCTCGCCGCCCAGCTCAACGAACTGCCGCTCCACCTGGCCATTGGACAGGACGGCGACCACGAGCACCGATGACTCGTGGAGCCGCACGAGCTGGACGCTGCGGACCCGGGCGCTGTCGGGCTGGGGGCCCACCACCACGGCGGCGTGGGTGGTGATGCGTGACAGGAGGAGGCTGGTCTCGTGGAGCATGTCCTCGAGGGCGTGGTGGGCGGTGGCGAAGAACTGGGCCACCTCCTGACGCGCAGCCGGCTGGAGGTCTTTCTGGCGGGCGAGGTTGTCGACGAAGTGGCGGTAGCCCTTGTCGGTGGGGACCCGCCCGGCCGAGGTGTGAGGGTGGGTGACGTAGCCCTCCCGCTCCAGGACGGCCATCTCGTTGCGGATCGTGGCGCTCGACACGCCCAGCGCGGCACCTCGCGCGACCGTGCTGGAACCGACCGGCTGCCCGGTCTCGACGTACTCCTCGATCAACGCTCTGAGAATGGCAGCCTTGCGATCGTCCATGGCACTCCCCCGAAGTCTACCGATGCGGGGCTGTGAAACGGCACTGCACAAGGGGGGGCAAGTGACCCTCCCGAGCATGCCCAAAGGGGTTTCAGCCGGACGTCGAGGCCCCCAGCAGACGCGTCGTGGCCTCGTTTGCCAGGAGCCGTCCGGCCGGCGTGAGGACGACTCGGCCGTGCCGGTGCTCGGCCAGACCGTCGGTCACGAGGCTGTCGGCGACCAGTCCGCCGGGCACCCCGTCCCGGGTACGGAGCGCGAGCATCGCGGCCTCCTGGTCGCGATCTGGGCCGACCACCAGCTCGTGCCCACCCTCCGGCGCGGCGTCCTGCCCGATGAGGGCGATGTAGCGGTCGGGGGTGCGGACGTTCCACCACCGCCGGCCGGCTGGGGTGTGGCCGTGGGCCGCACAGCCGATGCCGAGATACTCACCCTGGGCCCAGTAGAGGAGGTTGTGGCGGCACTCCAGGCCGGGACGGGCCCAGTTGGAGATCTCGTACCACGGCCGCCCGGCCGCGCTCAGGGCTGCGTCGGCCGCCAGGTACTTCTCGGCCTGGTCGTCGTCGTCGGGGGCCGTGACTTCGCCAGCACCGATGCGCCGGGCCAGCGGGGTGCCGGGCTCGACGGTGAGGGCGTACGCACTCACGTGGGGTGGGTCGAGGGCCAGGGCGGTGTCCAAGGTCCCCTGCCAGTCGGCCAGCGTCTCCCCCGCCCCGCCGTAGATGAGATCGAGGTTGAAGTTGTCGAACCCGGTCTCCCGGGCGGCGGCCACGGCCAGTTCGACCGACGCAGGGTCGTGGGTGCGGCCGAGGGCCGACAGGACGTGCCGGGCCATCGACTGCACCCCGAACGAGAGGCGGGTGACGCCGCCCGCCCGGTAGGCGGCCAGGAGCTCGGGGGTCACAGTGTCGGGGTTGCACTCCACCGTCACCTCGGCGTCAGGCCGGCGGCGCACGGCGGCCAGGATGCCAACGAGCAGTTCGGCGGGGAGCAGCGAGGGGGTGCCGCCGCCGAAGAAGACGCTCGTGGCCACCGGGACAGGCCCACGGTCATACCGGCGGGTGAGGTCGGTGACGCAGGCGGCGGCGTAGGCCTCCATCAGATGGTGCCGGTCGGTCCACGTGGCGAAGTCGCAGTAATCACAGCGCCGTTCACAGAACGGCACGTGGACGTAGACACCGAAGCCGACCATACGCTTCGCAGCGTAGGGCTCCGGCGGCGCGCTCAGGCTTTGGTGTAGCCGACGATCACCGGCTGGTTCTCGGTGGTCGAGACCCCACCAGCCTTTTCCTCGGTGACGGCGAAGGCGGCGACAGGCCCGTTCATCCGGAAGGCGGAGACCTCCGGCACAGCCCCCAGCACGCCGAGGGAGATCTTGGCGTCGGAGCGCACGGCCCAGAGCTGGTAGACCCGCCCGTCGGGGAGGGGATCCAGCGTGCCGGGGACGAGGTATCCGGTTCCGTCCGGGCGGCGGACCACCTGGGCCGTGGCGGTGCCGTCGCTCGAGACGAGCCGGATCTGCTCGTTGTGGGAGTCGTTGAGAGCGGCATAGGCGGCGTTGCTGACCACGGCCTTCTCCATGTCCTGGGCCAGCGCCTCGAGCCGGTCGAGCCGGCCGCTGTCGTTCCGGCCCAGCGCCACGCCGAGGAAGAGTGTCAAGGCGGCCGCCACGGCCATGGTGGCCGCGGCCACGCGAAGCGGGATCGACCGGGGGACGGGCCGCGCCATGCGCCGCTCGGCCAGGTCGTCGGCGTGCTCTGCCGGCTCTGCCGTCTGCTGCAGGTGGACGATGCGGGTCAGGTCGAGGGCGGGAGGCGACTCGTCGAGTGCGGTGGCGATGCGGTCCCACACACCCTCAGGGGCTCGCTCGCCGCTGTGGGCAAGGAGGGCGGCCGTCTCCCGGTGGCCCTCCACCTCGGCCCGGCAGCGAGGGCAGCCGGCCAGGTGGGCCTCGATGACATCGCGTTCGTCGTCGTCGACGGCGTCGAGGGCGAAGGCTCCGAGGAGTTCCTGGATGTCGTGGTGGGTGAAGTTGGCGCTCATTGGGCACCGACCCCGGTCTCGACGAGGACCGTCCGCAAGCGGCGGAGGCCCGAACGGATGCGGCTCTTGACGGTGCCCTCCGGCTCGTCGAGGAGGGCGGCCACCTCCCGGTAGGTGTGGCCGCCGAAGTAGGCAAGCTCGATGGCGGCCCGCTCGCCGGCCGGGAGGATGGACATGGCGTCGCGAACCTCGTCGGCCACCGCCATGTCGACGACGGCGTGTTCGATGTCGTAATCGGCTTCGGCAGTCGCCCGGGCGTCGCGCTCTTCCCGCTGGCGGCGCGACACCTCGGACCGGAGGATGTCGACCGAGCGGCCGTGGGTCTGGGCCAGGAGGAACGAACGGAGCGACCCGCGGTCGGGGTCGAACTTCTCGGGTCGGTGCCAGAGACGGAGGAACACCTCCTGGACGACCTCTTCGGCCAGGTTGCGGTCGACCAGCAGCCGCCGGGAGAGGGCGAAAACGGCACCCGCGTGGCGGCGGTAGGCCTCGGCCAGCGCCTCCTGGCGGTAGCGGCCGATGGACACCACCAGCATGGCGTCGCTGGCATCGCGCATCTCGTCTGCGGGCATAGTCACCGTGTTCTTCGTAGCAGGTCGGGGACTGGATGAAAGCTAAGGTCGGCTGCGCCGCCGACATGAAAGGAAGCAATGATGATCCGTCTGGCCGCTGCCGGCCTGACCGTGGCCCTGCTGGGTGCCGCCTGCGGGGGCCCGAACCCGGATGCCTCCTCCAAGGGCAAGGTCGACGAGACGACCACGACGACCATCGCCAAGGGCCCCGAGACCACGGCCTCCCAGCTCCGCAGCCGGCTGACCGGGCTGCTTCAGGCGCACGTGTACCTGGCCGGGGCCGTCGCAGCCAGTGAGGGACGGTCCGACGAATCGAGCGGCGCCCAGGCCGCCCTCGACGGGAATTCCGAAGCACTCGCGGCCAACATGACGGCCATTTTCACCGGCAACGACGCCTCCGTCGCCAAGCAGTTCGGTGAGCTGTGGAAAGGCGACGTGAGTCAGAACGCCGGCAGCCTCGGCGCGCTGTTCGGTTCGGCCCTGTCGGTGCCGGCCGGCGACGTGTCGGGCCCGCTGAGCGCAGCCGGGCAGGCGATCGGCAACGGAACCAACTTCACCGCGCTGCGATCGGCGGCGGCCCAGATGGGCACGCTGGCGTCGACCCTGACCTCCGGCATCGCCAAGAAGTACCCGGAGCGAGTCGCCGGCGACCCGTCCAGCAAAGCGGCCGAGTTGCTCACCGGCCTGGACTCCGGCCTGCGGGAACACGTCTTCCTGGCCTCGGCCGCCACCGGCGCCGCCCTCGGCGGGCGGGACGACGAGTTCGGCGGGGCCAAGGCCGCGCTCGACGCCAACTCCGACGCCGTCACGAGCGTCATCGCCGGCGTCTACGGCGCCGACGCCGGCACGCAGTTCGCGCCGCTGTGGAAGCAGCACATCGACTTCCTCGTCGAGTACACGACGGCCGTGGCGGCCAAGGATCAGGCCAAGGCCGACGAGGCGATGGGCGACCTCCTCGCTTACACCGAGGCTTTCGGCGCGTTCATCAATGCCGCTTCACCGAAGCTCGCCAAGGACGCGGTGGCGGATCTGGTCAAGACCCACGTCTTCACGCTGAAGGACGTGATTGACGCCCAGGCAGCGAAGAACTTCGTCAGGGCCTACGCGACCGAGCGGACCGCCGCCGACCACATGGCGATGATGGCCTCAGCCTTGGCCGGCACCGTCGTCGCCCAGTTCCCGGACAAGTTCTGACCCTGGGGACGGCCGACGTCGCCCATGGACCTCGATCTGCCTCCGGAGGCGGAAGCGGCCCGGACGGCGGTTCGACGGTTCCTCGCCGAGACACTCGACGCCGACGGCCGGCCGCCGGTTGACTGGTTCGCCCGGCTGGCGGCAGCCGGGTACACCGCCCCGCACTGGCCCCGGCCGTGGGGGCTCGGGGCCTCCCCCGCCGAGCAGCTGGTGATCGACGAGGAGCTGCGCCAGGCCGGGGTGCGCCGGCCCGAGAACCCGATCGGGATCGGCTGGGCGGGCCCGACGCTGGTGCTGGCCGGCACCGACGAGCAACAGCAGCGGTGGCTGCCCGGGCTGCTGGACGGCTCGGAGGTGTGGTGCCAGCTGTTCTCCGAGCCGGGCGCCGGGAGCGACCTCGCGTCGCTGTCGACCACGGCGGTACGGGACGGCGACGAGTGGATCGTGAACGGCCAGAAGATCTGGACGTCGCTGGCCCGTCAGGCCCGCTACGGCATCCTCCTGGCCCGTACCGACCCCGCCGCCCCTCGCCACAGCGGGATCTCCTACTTCGTGGTCGACATGCGCTCCCCCGGGATCGAGATCCGGCCGATCCGTCACATGGACGGCAGCGCGACCTTCAACGAGGTTTTCCTTGACGCCGTGCGGATCCCGGAGGGGAACCTGGTCGGAACGGAGCACGACGGTTGGCGCCTCGCACGGGTGACGCTCGGCAATGAGCGGGTGGCCCTCTCGGAGGAGGGGGCCCTGTGGGGGCGCGGCCCGACCATCCACACGTTGATCGACGCCCTGCGAACAGCGGGGCGGTTGCCGCTCGACCCGCTGTCGCGCCAGCGACTGGCCGCCATCTACACCGAAGCGGAGATCCTGCGCATTCTGCGGCTGCGGACGGTGGCGGCGCTCCTGGCGGGTGGTTCGGAAGCCGAGCCGGGCCCGGAGGCGTCGGTCCGCAAGGCGCTCTCCGACCGCCACGGCCAGAAGCTCTTCGAACTCGCCGTGGACCTGTGCGGTGCCGACGGGATGCTGGCCCAGCACAACCCGGCGCAGCTGCCCGGCATCTTTCCCTGGGTGATGGGCTTCCTCTTCACCCCGGCCCTCACCATCGGCGGGGGCACGTCCGAGGTGCAACGCAACATCATCGCCGAGCGGGTGCTCGGGCTGCCGCGGGATCCGAGCACCTGAACTCCGTCTTTCAGCATGGGGTGGCCAGCGGGGACCCGACACCCGACGGTGTCGTGCTCTGGACCCGGGTCAGCGTGGCCGCCGGCGCAACGGTCCCGGTGGCATGGACGGTGGCGACCGATGCGGCGCTGGCCGATCCGGTGGCGTCCGGCTCGGCGACGGCCACACCCGGAACCGACCACACCGTGCACGTGACGGTGTCGGGCCTTCTCCCCGCAACCACCTACTGGTACGGCTTCACCTCCGCCGGGGAGCACTCCACCGTCGGCCGGACCCGGACCCTGCCGGCGCCCGACGGCCCGGGCGGGCGGATGCGACTCGGGGTGGTGTGCTGCGCTCACTACGCCACCGGCTACTTCAACGCCTATGCCCGGCTGGCGGAGCAGGACGTCGACCTCGTCCTCCACCTCGGCGACTACATCTACGAAGCCGAAGCGAAGCGGGAGAAGTGGACGCGCGACCACCGGCCCCGGGGACGGTGCCTCACCCTGCCCGACTACCGGGCCCGGCACGGCCAGTACAAGAGCGACCCGGACCTTCAGCTCCTCCACGCCCGGCATCCGGTGGTGGCGGTGTGGGACGACCACGAACTGGCCGGCAACGCCTGGTGGGACAACGCCGCGGGCCACGACCCCCGGCACGACGGCGACTGGCCCCGCCGCCGGGCAGCGGCCGTGCGGGCCTACCGGGAATGGATGCCGTCGGGTCTGCCCGACCCGTCGGACCCGTTCCGGATCTGGCGGACGGTGCGGCTCGGCCCGCTGGCCGACCTCGTGATCCTCGACACCCGCCTGGCGGGACGGGAGCGTCCGGTGGCCGGACGGCGACCTGTCGTCGGTGTGCGCCGCCGCAACCGGACGCTGCTCAGCCGGGAGCAGTGGGCGTGGCTCGAGGAGGAACTGGCCGGGGAGACCGGCCGGTGGACGCTGCTCGCCAGCCAGGTCGTCGTGGCGCCGATCCATCTGCTGGCAGCGGGCGGCGCCGTCGGCCGGCGACTCGGCGCGACCGGCGGCGGCCTGATCGTGAACTCCGGGCAGTGGGACGGCTATCCGAGCGAGCGCGACCGGCTGCTGGGGCTGCTGGCCCGCAGGCGCGGCGGGGCCCTGGTGCTGAGCGGTGACCTGCACTCGTCGTGGGTAGCCCGGCTGGCGGCGGAGGGTGGGCGGGGGGAGCCGCTGGCGGCGGAGTTCACCGTTCCGGCGGTCAGCGCGCCGACGTTCGCTCGGGCCCTTGCTCCGAAGGTGCGCGGCGCCCGGTCAGTGCTGGAGTGGGCGATCCACCGCGCCAATCCCCACGTCGCGTGGGTCGACACCGCAGGGCATGGCTACGTCGTCCTCGACGTGACCGCCGAGCGGATCGAAGGCCAGTGGTGGCACGTGAACCGGGTCGGCAAGCGGACCGAGACGGAACGCCTGGCCGCCACCTGGTGGCTCTCCCGGGGCGACCCCAACCCCCGCCTCGGCAGCCCGGCGCCGGGGCGGGCCTGAGTGCCGAGGCACGGCGGCGCAACCGATCGCGGCGAGCACCCCACCGAGGGAGTTGAAGGCGAGATCCCAGCCGGCGTTGTCGAGGCCGCCGACGTAGGCGTCGGCGAAGCGGAGAGCCGACAGGAACTCGAAGAGCTCGTTGCCGGCGCCGAAGCCCCAGCACACGAGCATGGCCAGGATCGCCCGGAGGCCCGGGCCGGCCCGGCCGTCGTCCACGACGTGACCGAGCGACTGGAACACGGCGACGGTGACGACGGCGGAGATGAAGGCGTGGGCGGCCTGGTCGAACTTGAGCACGCCCGGGACGAGCCACGTCTCGTAGAAGATCGGCACGCCCTGCTCCGGGGAGGGCAGCAAACCGCCGGCGAGGTGGACGGCGCCGGCAATTGCAAGGGCGATGAGCGTCGGCTTCGGCAGAGGCCAGCGGCGGTGCGCGGCCCGGATCAGCAGGGCCAGGAGCGACCACACGATGAGGTAGGCGATGACGCGCCGGTTGCCCCGGGCGACGCCGAACCCGATGACCGCCGCCACCTGGCCGGCCAGTGCGACGACGAACCACGACGGCCGCTTCACGACGAACCTCCTTCGGGCTCGTCGGGAGGAGGTGCCGGTTCGGGCGGGGGTACGCCCGGAGGTGTCGTGCCGGGCGGGTAGTACACCCACGTGCCTCCTGGCCCGGGCACCGGGGGCGGACCTTGCGGCGAGCCGCCGGGCGGAGCCGGCCAGCCTCCCTGGCCCGGAGGGGCAGGCCAGCCGCCCGGGCCGGCGGGAGCGGCCCCTCCCCCGCCACGCCGGTTGCGCAGGATCAGCACGACGGCCACGGCCGCCAGCGGGAGGCCGAGCAGGAGCAGAAGCGTTGCCAGCGCACGCTGGCCCTGGCGGGCATAGGTGTCGCCGTCGATCACCTGGGGGTTGTCGATATCGACGTAGACGGTGACGCTCCGGTCGATGTTGGTGCTGCCGCTGTCGCCGGTGTCGTTGACGATCGGCATAACGATGGGGACGGGTACGGGGAGCGGCACGGCGATGCCGGGGATCCCGACGATCGTCACCCTGTCACCCTCGTTGGCGCTCACCTGGTAGCAGCGAACCCGGCCCCCCGCCGGGGAGGGCGGAACGTTGCCGGGGCAGGGAACCTCTCGAGTGGGGGCGGCCTGCGGCGGAAGGTTCTGGGGAATCGTCGACTGCGTCGGGGTGACCGTCGTCGGCGGCGTCCTCGGTCTGGTGGTAGGCGGGCCTCCACCCGGGCCGGCCGCCGCACCGGGTGCCGTCGGGTGGGGCCGGGCCCCGCTCCCGCCCGGCGCGGTGGTGCCCGGCGTGCCGCCGGCGCCGGGAGGGTTGCCGTTCCCGTCGCCGCCATCTCCGGGGCTGCTCCCTCCGGACAGGCCGGATGTGCCGTCATCAGGCGCAGACGTCGTGCCACCGCCCGAGCCGGGGCCGGTGTTCTCCGTCCCTCCGCCGGTTCCGGTCCCTCCGCGGGTTCCCGTCCCGCCCCCACCGCCGGACCCCCGGTTGGCGCTCAGCCCCGACCCGCCGCTCGGCGATCCTCCCGAGCTTCCGCTGCCCGAGTCGCCGGATGCACTGCCCCCCGATCCGCCGTTCCCCG